>DATCWZ010000063.1:0-3861 GCA_036566065.1 Streptomyces sp.
GGCCGGGGCGGACGCGGATACGACGTGCTGCTCACCCCGACCACGGCCGCCCCGCCGCCCCTGGTCGGCGCCTTCGACGGCCTGGGCGCCTGGCGCACCGACGTCCTGATGACCGAGGCATGCCCGTACGCCTGGCCGTGGAACGTCCTGGGCTGGCCCGGCGTCAACGTCCCCGCCGGCTTCACCCGCGACGGCCTGCCGATCGGCGCCCAGCTCCTCGGCCCGTCCCGCAGCGAGGAGCGGCTCGTCTCGCTCGCCGCCCAGCTCGAATCGGACCGCCGCTGGTACGAGCACCGCCCGCCCGCGCCCCCCGCCGCACGGTGACGAAAACCCCCACAGGGCCCTGTGGAGACGAGGGCGCCCACCAGATATCTTGATATCAAGCAATGTTGCAGACGTGGAGCGGAGCACCCGGTGACTGACTCGACCATCATCTATACGCACACCGACGAGGCCCCGGCTTTGGCGACCTACTCGTTCCTGCCCGTCGTCAAGGCGTACGCCTCGACCGCGGGGGTGACGGTGGAGAGCCGCGACATCTCGCTGGCGGGCCGGATCATCGCTACTTTCCCGGAGCTGCTGAAGGCGGAACAGCGCATCGGTGACGCCCTCGCCGAGCTCGGTGAGCTGGCCAAGGCTCCCGGCGCCAACATCATCAAGCTGCCGAACATCTCGGCCTCGATCCCGCAGCTCAAGGCCGCGATCGCCGAGCTGCAGCAGCGGGGCTACGCGCTGCCGGACTACCCGGACGACCCGAAGAGCGACGAGGACAAGGACGTCCGCGCGCGCTACGACAAGATCAAGGGCAGCGCCGTCAACCCCGTACTGCGCGAGGGCAACTCCGACCGCCGCGCCCCCGCGTCGGTGAAGAACTACGCCAAGGCGCACCCGCACCGCATGGGCGCCTGGACGGCCGACTCCAGGACCAATGTCGCCACCATGGGCGCCGACGACTTCCGGGCCACCGAGAAGTCCGCGGTCCTCGCCCAGGACGACACGCTGCGTATCGAACTCGTCGGTGACGACGGCACCACCACCGTCCTGCGCGAGTCGGTACCCGTCCTCGCCGGCGAGGTCATCGACGCAGCCGTGATGCGGGTGGCGGCGCTGCGGGAGTTCTTCACCGCGCAGATCGCCCGGGCCAAGTCCGAGGGCGTGCTGTTCTCCGTACACCTCAAGGCCACCATGATGAAGGTCTCCGACCCGATCATCTTCGGCCATGTGGTGCGCGCGTTCTTCCCGAAGACGTTCGCGGAGTACGGCGAGACGCTCGCCGCTGCGGGCCTCACCCCGAACGACGGACTCGGCGGCATCCTCAAGGGCGTCGCGGCGCTCCCCGAGGGCGCGAAGATCAAGGCGTCCTTCGAGGCGGAGCTCGCCGAGGGCCCCGACCTGGCCATGGTCGACTCCGACAAGGGCATCACCAACCTGCACGTCCCGAGCGATGTCATCATCGACGCCTCCATGCCGGCCATGATCCGCACCTCCGGCCACATGTGGGGCGCGGACGGCCAGGAGCACGACACCCTCGCCGTCCTCCCGGACAGCAGCTACTCCGGCGTCTACCAGGTCGTCATCGACGACTGCCGCGCCAACGGCGCGTACGACCCGTCCACCATGGGCTCGGTGTCCAACGTCGGTCTGATGGCGCAGAAGGCCGAGGAGTACGGCAGCCACGACAAGACCTTCGAGATCCCCGCCACCGGCACCGTCCGGGTCGTCGACACCGCGGGCAACGCCCTGCTGGAGCAGACCGTCGGCGCCGGTGACATCTTCCGGATGTGCCAGGCCAAGGACCTGCCGATCCAGGACTGGGTCAAGCTCGCCGTCACCCGCGCCCGCGCGACCGGCAGCCCGGCCGTGTTCTGGCTCGACGAGGACCGCGCGCACGACGCGGAGCTGATCAAGAAGGTCAGGACCTACCTGGCCGGCCACGACACCGACGGCCTCACCATCGAGATCATGTCGCCGGAGAAGGCCACCGCGTTCTCCCTGGAGCGCATCCGCCGCGGCGAGGACACCATCTCCGTCACCGGCAACGTGCTGCGTGACTACCTCACCGACCTGTTCCCGATCATGGAGCTGGGCACCAGCGCCAAGATGCTCTCCGTCGTGCCCCTGATGAACGGCGGCGGACTGTTCGAGACGGGCGCCGGCGGCTCCGCCCCGAAGCACGTCCAGCAGCTCCTCAAGGAGAACTACCTGCGCTGGGACAGCCTGGGCGAGTTCCTCGCGCTTGCGGTCAGCTTCGAGCACCTCGCGCAGACCACGGACAACCCGCGCGCCCAGGTGCTTGCCGACACCCTGGACCGGGCGACCGCCACGTTCCTGAACGAGGACAAGTCGCCGAGCCGCAAGCTCGGTGGCATCGACAACCGCGGCAGCCACTTCTACCTGGCTCTGTACTGGGCCCAGGAGCTGGCAGGGCAGAGCGATGACGCCAAGCTCGCCGAGGCGTTCGCCCCGCTCGCCAGGACGCTGGCCGACCAGGAGCGGACCATCGTCGACGAGCTGATCGCCGTACAGGGCTCGCCCGCCGACCTCGGCGGCTACTACCAGCCCGACCCGGCGAAGGCCGAGGCCGTCATGCGCCCGTCGGCGACCTTCAACAAGGCCATCGCCACGCTCGGCTGACCCCGGGGCGGCACGCCACCCCGCGCACACGACCGCGCCCCGGCAGGGTTTCCCCGCCGGGGCGCGGTCATATGTGTCTGCCCCGGTCTACGGCACCCGTGCCGTCCACTCGGCGGTGCCGAACTTTGTCCGTACGAGCTCCTCCGCCTGCGCCATCTCCGCGTCGGTCACCTTGTCCTGGGTGAGGCCGTAGCGGTGGGCGAACGATTCGATCATGTTGGCGATGACGACCTCACGCGGCAGGCCGGTCTGCCGCCGCAGCGGGTCCACCCGCTTCTTGGCGCTCTTCGTGCCCTTGTCGGACAGCTTCTCCCTGCCGATCCGGAGCACCTCGACCATCTTGTCCGCGTCGATGTCGTACGACATGGTCACATGGTGCAGCACCGCGTCCTGGTGACCCACGACCCGCTTCTGCGCCGCGCCCGCGATCTTCCCCGCCTCGGTGGCGATGTCGTTCAGCGGCTGGTACCACGCCTTGATCCCCATGTCGGCGAGCGCCCCGAGCACCCAGTCGTCCAGATACGCGTAACTGTCCGCGAACGAGAGCCCGGAGACCAGGGTCTCCGGGACGGACAGCGAGTACGTGATGGTGTTCCCCGGCTCGACGAACATCGCGCCGCCGCCCGAGACACGCCGGACGACCTGCACACCGTGGCGCTCCGCCGCGTCCCGGTCGACCTCGTTGCGCAGCGACTGGAAGCTGCCGATGATCACGGCGGGGGCGTCCCATTCCCAGACCCGCAGGGTCGGCGGGCGGCGCCCGGCCGCGACCTCGGCGGTGATCACCTCGTCGAGGGCCATGTGCAGGGCGGGCGACTGCGGCGCGTCATGGATGAGCCGCCAGTCGTAGTCGCTCCACTCGGTGGCCTGCGCGAGAGCCCGTCGTACGGCGACGGCGACGCCCTGCGCCGAGAGCCCTAGCATCATCGCCGATTCGGGCAGCGCCGCCTCGATACGAGCGGTCAGGCCCGCGGTGCCGGTGTGTGCGGGGGCGCCCTCCAGCGCCGCGTCGATGGCGAGGATCGCCTCGTACGGTTCCAGGAAGAAGTCCCCCGCCACCCGCACCCCGCGCAGCGCCCCGCCCTCCACCGACAGGTCGACGGCGACGAGCTTGCCGCCGGGAACCTTGTACTCACCGTGCACAGCGGGCCTCCGCATCCGCCCGGCTCGGACGATGAGCCGGCTCCGGGCGGTACAACACCGCGCCGCGGACGCTCATTCCGCGTC
>DATCWZ010000061.1:0-4846 GCA_036566065.1 Streptomyces sp.
CCTCGTCCCGGTCGCGGCCCGCGTCCACCAGTTCGTCGACCAGGCCCAGCTCACGCGCCTCGGCCGCCTGGACCCGGCGCGCGGTGAAGATCAGCTCGGCGGCGCGGGCGGCACCGACCCTGCGGGGCAGCAACTGGGTGCCGCCGCCGCCCGGGATGACCCCGACCGACACCTCGGGCAGACCGACGACGGCGGTGCGGTCGGCCACGATCACATCGCAGGAGAGCGCCAGTTCGAACCCGCCGCCGAACGCGAAGCCGTGCACGGCGGCGACCGTCGGCATCGGCAGTTCCAGTACACCGGTGTACGCGGCCCTGGCGACGGGCCGCTGGCGCCGCAGATCGGCGTCCGTGAAGGAGTTGCGCTCCTTGAGGTCGGCGCCCACGCAGAAGGCCCGCTCATGGCTGGAGGTCAGGACGGTGACCCGTACCTGAGGGTCGGCGGCCAGCGCGTCGCACGCGGCGGTGATCGAGCGGGCCATGTCCGTGGACACCGCGTTCATCACCTTGGGCCGGTCGAGCACCAGTTCGGCGACATGGTCCAGGCCCTCGTGCACGCGTACGACGACGAACTCGCCGTACCGCTGCTCGGATGTGACGGTCATGGCTGCACCCCTCCGGTTAACGATCGTTACCGGCAGATCCTAGTGCGGCCCGCGCACGGGTGGCCGGGGGGCGGCCCAGGGGCCCCGGGGCTCATGCCGTGGGCTACCCCCGTCGCGCCAGCAGCCAGGGTTCCACGACGCCGAGCCCGCGCACCGGCCGCTGCCACATCGGCTGCAGCCCGAAGCGGTACGCGTGCGACGGCTCGGGATCCTCCGGCTCGCGGCCCTCCTTCTCGGCCAGCCTGGCCCGCTCGGCCGCCGCCGCGGCCTCCTCAGCGGCCTGCACCTCCGAGGCGGGCGCATCACCGGTCCGCGTCAGCTCCTGGGCGAACGCGCCGTCGACCAGCACGGCGTCCTTGGGGGCTATCGACGTCAGCCGGCTGGCGAGGTTCACCGTCGTACCGAAGACATCGCCCATCCGGGTGGTGACGGTGCCGAACGCGATGCCGACCCGCAGCGCGGGCATGGTGGAGTCCTCGGTCATCGACTCGACCAGCCGCAGCGCGATCTCGCCCGCCGTGCCCGCGTCGTCCGCCGCGAACAGCACCTCGTCGCCGAGCGTCTTGATGAGCCGCCCGCCATGCGCGACGACCAGGTCGTGGGAGGCCGTCTCGAACGACTCGACCAGCTCGCCGAGCTGCTCCTCCTCAAGGCGCCGGGTCAGCCGGGTGAACCCGACCAGGTCGGCGAAGCCGACGGCGAGCCGCCGGGCGACCATCTCCTCGTCGTCGGCGGCCTGCACGACCCGGCCCGTTGCGGCGGCGAGCTGGCGCCGCCAGACGTACACGAGGAACTCCTGCAGCTCCGGCAGCAGCAGCTCGACCAGCGGATACGTGACCTCGGTACGGGTCATTCCGGGCTCGGGCGGTTCGGTGAGCCCCTCCAGGAAGGAGTCGATCTGCCACTCGGCCAGCCGGGCCGTCGTCTGCCCCGTCGACCGGGCGACCTGAATCGCCATGGGCTCGCTGAGCAGTCCCGCCTCGACCAGACCGGCGAGCCGGCGCAGCGCCAGCACATCGGCCTCGGTGAGCGCCTTGGCCTGTCCGATGTCGGCGAAACCCATGGCCCGCCAGAACCGGGACGCCAGGTCCATCGAGACTCCGGCTGTACGGGCCGCCTGGAACGGCGTATAACGGCGCTCGGCCCCCAGGATGAGCTGTTCCAGCCGGATCGCCAGCGGATCCTCGTCCGGCTCCGCCGTGTGCTCGACATCCTGGAGCGGTGCCGTGTGGGCGGAGATGTCCGAGGAGCCCGCGGAATCCGGCGGGGGCCCCGTGCCCGCACCGGACGTCGTATCGTCGACGGTCACCAGCCGCCTCCTGCCCGTTCCGTGCGCACTGCCCTGCCGATCTGTCGCTCGATCGCCCCAACGATACGGCAGGTGTGCCCTAGCTCACGTCCCCGGTTGCCCGGTTCGGCTGCGTAATGGGCCACATCACCCGTATGTGCCACGGCTCGTCCATGCCCGGGGTTCACGGATGCCCGGGGTTCAGGTGAGCCCGCCCTCGGTGCCGCGCAGATGCACGATGTCGCCAGCAGCGACGGGTTCCTGGAGCCCGTCGCCCGTGGCCAGGACCAGCCGGCCGTCCCCGTCGATGGCGACGGCCTCACCGGTGACCGACCGGTCGCCGGGCAGTTCCGCCCGTACGGGACGGCCGAGCGTCGCGCAGCCCGCCGCGTACGCCGCCTGCAGACCGCTCGCGGCCGCGTCGCCGTCCGCCGCCCTCCATGTCCCGTACCACTGCTCCAGCGAGCGCAGCACGGCCCGTAGCAGGGTCTCGCGGTCGGTGGAGACCGCACCGGCCAGGCCGAGCGAACCGGCGGTGGGCACGGGTAGCTCGGCCGCCTTCAGCGAGACGTTGAGGCCGATGCCGATGACGACGCCGTCCCCGGCGAGCTCGGCGAGGATGCCGCCGGTCTTGCGTTCCTCACCGCCGACGGTGACCAGCAGGTCGTTCGGCCACTTCAGGGCCATGTCGAGCCCCGCCGACTGGGCCAGGCCCGTCGCGGTGGCGACCCCGGCGAGCAGCGGCAGCCAGCCCCACCGCTCGACGGACACCGACTCGCCGGGCACCAGGTACACGGAGAAGAACAGCCCCGAGCGCGGCGGCGCCGTCCAGCCGCGCCCCATGCGGCCGCGCCCCCCGGTCTGCTCCTCGGCGACCAGCACGGTCCCCTCGGCCAGCTCCCCGGCGCGTGCCGCCAGGTCGGAATTGGTGGAACCGGTCGTCGTGACCAGGTCGAGCGATGTCCACAGTCCGCCGGGTCTCAGCAGCCCGCGCCGCAGCGCCGCGAGGTTCAGAGGCGGCCTGTCCAGGTCCGACCAGCGGTTGTGTGACGCGTCCGGAGGTGTCATACGCCCCACCCTAGGTGTGGCCAACGACGCACTGCCGAACCGTATGGGCGCCGATACGCTACGGATCAGTAGGAGTTCCACCGGCCGACAGACCGGTGGACCGACGAGCACACACCGGTCCAGCACGCCACTGGACGTATTCAGATGGACCAGCCGTCCCCGTGACCAGGCAGGGAGCCGCCACCCGATGTCCGAGCCGCAGAGCGAGATCCACACGACCGCAGGCAAGCTCGCCGACCTGCGGAGCCGTATTGACGCGGCGACCTACGCGGGCTCGGCCCGTGCCGTGGAAAAGCAGCACGCCAAGGGCAAGCTGACCGCGAGGGAACGGATCGAGCTGCTGCTCGACGAGGATTCCTTCGTCGAGCTCGACGAATTCGCCCGGCACCGCTCCACCAATTTCGGCATCGAGAAGAAGCGGCCGTACGGGGACGGTGTCGTGACCGGCTACGGCACGGTCGACGGCCGTCCCGTCTGCGTGTATTCGCAGGACTTTACGATTTTCGGCGGCTCGCTCGGCGAGGTCTACGGTGAGAAAATCGTCAAGGTCATGGACTTCGCGATGAAGACCGGCTGCCCGGTCATCGGCATCAATGACGGAGGCGGCGCCCGCATCCAGGAGGGCGTGGTCGCCCTCGGGCTCTTCGCCGAGATCTTCCGGCGCAATGTGCACGCCTCGGGCGTCATCCCGCAGATCTCGCTGATCGTCGGCCCGTGCGCCGGGGGCGCGGTCTACTCCCCGGCGATCACCGACTTCACGGTGATGGTCGACCAGACCTCGCACATGTTCATCACCGGGCCCGACGTCATCAAGACGGTCACGGGCGAGGACGTCGGGTTCGAGGAGCTGGGCGGCGCCCGTACGCACAACACCACATCGGGTGTGGCGCATCACATGGCGGGCGACGAGAAGGACGCCATCGAGTACGTCAAGTCGCTGCTGTCCTACCTCCCGTCGAACAACCTCTCGGAGGCCCCGGCCTTCCCGGAGGAGGCCGACCTGGGGACCACGGACGAGGACCGCGAGCTGGACACCCTCATCCCGGATTCCGCGAACCATCCGTACGAGATGCGGACCGCGATCGAACATGTGCTGGACGACGGGGAGTTCCTGGAGACGCAGGCGCTGTTCGCGCCCAACATGATCACCGGCTTCGGACGGGTCGAGGGCTATCCGGTCGGCGTCGTCGCCAACCAGCCGATGCGGTTCGCCGGCTGCCTGGACATCAACGCCAGCGAGAAGGCCGCCCGCTTCGTACGCACGTGCGACGCGTTCAATGTGCCCGTGCTGACCTTCGTCGATGTGCCGGGCTTCCTGCCGGGCGTCGACCAGGAGTACGGCGGCATCATCCGGCGCGGCGCCAAGCTGATCTTCGCGTACGCGGAGGCGACGGTCCCGCTGATCACGGTGATCACCCGCAAGGCGTTCGGCGGCGCGTACGACGTCATGGGCTCCAAGCACCTGGGCGCCGATCTGAACCTCGCGTGGCCGACCGCGCAGATCGCCGTGATGGGCGCGCAGGGCGCGGTGAACATCCTGCACCGGCGCACGATCGCGGCCGCGGAGGACCCGGAGGCCGCCCGCGCCGAGCTGGTGGCGGAGTACGAGACCACCCTGCTCAATCCGTACGTCGCGGCCGAGCGCGGCTATGTGGACGCGGTGATCATGCCGTCCGACACCCGGGCGCACATCGTGAAGGGCCTGCGCCAGTTGCGTACGAAGCGGGCGTCGCTGCCGCCGAAGAAGCACGGCAACATCCCCCTCTGAGCCGCCCTACGAGACACCGGGAGTCACCATGATCAGGGTCATACGGGGCAATCCCACCCCGGAGGAGCTGGCCGCCGCCCTCGCGGTGGTCCGGGCGCGCGCCGCGGCGGCCGCGGCC
>DATCWZ010000054.1:0-2858 GCA_036566065.1 Streptomyces sp.
GGAGAAGGTACGCGAACAGCTCGACCTGGTCCTCAAGGCCGCCCGCGCCCGCGGAGCCACCGCCGACCACGTCCTGCTGTCCGGCGCCCCCGGCCTCGGCAAGACCACCCTCTCCATGATCATCGCGGCCGAGATGGGCGCACCGATCCGCATCACCTCCGGCCCCGCCATCCAGCATGCCGGTGATCTCGCGGCGATCCTGTCCTCCCTCCAGGAGGGCGAGGTCCTCTTCCTCGACGAGATCCACCGCATGTCCAGGCCCGCCGAGGAGATGCTCTACATGGCCATGGAGGACTTCCGGGTCGACGTCGTGGTCGGCAAGGGACCGGGCGCGACCGCCATCCCGCTCGAACTGCCGCCGTTCACCCTGGTCGGAGCCACCACCAGGGCCGGACTGCTGCCGCCTCCGCTGCGCGACCGGTTCGGATTCACCGGCCATATGGAGTTCTACACCACCGGCGAACTGGAACGGGTCATCCAACGCTCCGCCGGCCTGCTCGCCCTCGGCATAGACGCCGAGGGCGCGGCGGAGATCGCCGGGCGCTCCCGCGGCACCCCCCGTATCGCCAACCGGCTGCTGCGCCGGGTCAGGGACTACGCGCAGGTCAAGGCGGAGGGCCGGATCGACCGCGACATCGCCGCCGCGGCGCTCCGGGTGTACGAGGTCGACGAGCGCGGCCTCGACCGGCTGGACCGGGCGGTGCTCGAAGCCCTGCTGAAACTCTTCGGCGGCGGCCCGGTAGGCCTGTCCACCCTCGCGGTCGCCGTGGGGGAGGAGCGCGAGACGGTCGAGGAGGTCGCCGAGCCCTTCCTCGTACGGGAAGGACTGCTCGCGAGGACCCCCAGGGGGCGGATCGCCACTCCCGCCGCATGGGCCCACCTGGGACTGGTACAGCCGTAGGGTCTCTCGTTTGGATCAGGCCGGGCTCGCGTGCCCTGGCACCGCACCTCGCGGCGTTGTCGTCAGGAGGCGACGCTCCGCGTCGCCTCCCTCCTCCGCCTTGCGATGCACGGCACCAGACCCCGCTCCCTTGTCCGGCCTGATCCGAACGAAAGACCCTAGGCCGCCCGCGAAGACCCCCGTTACGCGATGCGCTCGCGCACGACCGGCGTGGCCGTGAACTCCGTACCCGCGGGAGCGATGTCGTACGCGCCGGGCAGCGCCTCCAGGGCGTACGCGAACCGCGCCGGGGTGTCCGTGTGCAGCGTCAGCAGCGGCTGGCCCTCGGTCACCGTGTCGCCCGGCTTGGCGTGCAGTTCGACGCCCGCGCCCGCCTGCACCGCGTCCTCCTTGCGTGCCCGGCCCGCGCCGAGGCGCCAGGCGGCGACGCCGATGTCGTACGCGTCGAGCCGGGTCAGCACGCCCGAGGACGGCGCCTTCACCACATGCTGCTCGCGGGCGACGGGGAGCGCGGCGTCCGGGTCGCCGCCCTGGGCGGTGATCATGCGGCGCCAGACGTCCATCGCGGAGCCGTCGGCGAGCGCCTTCTCCGGGTCGGCGTCCTTGAGCCCGGCCGCGTCCAGCATCTCGCGGGCCAGGGCGAGGGTCAGGTCGACGACGTCCGTGGGGCCGCCGCCCGCGAGGACCTCGACGGACTCGCGTACCTCCAGGGCGTTGCCCGCCGTCAGGCCGAGCGGCGTGGACATGTCGGTGAGCAGCGCCACCGTCCGTACGCCGCTGTCGGTGCCCAGCGCGACCATGGTGGAGGCCAGTTCGCGGGCGTCCTCGATGGTCTTCATGAAGGCGCCCGAGCCGGCCTTGACGTCCAGGACCAGCGCGCCGGTGCCCTCGGCGATCTTCTTGGACATGATCGAGCTGGCGATGAGCGGGATCGACTCGACGGTGCCGGTGACATCGCGCAGCGCGTACAGCTTCTTGTCGGCGGGGGCCAGGCCGTCACCTGCCGCGCAGATCACCGCGCCGGTGGTCGCCAGGACGTCCAGCATCTCGGCGTTGGAGAGGTGGGCCCGCCAGCCGGGGATGGACTCCAGCTTGTCCAGGGTGCCGCCGGTGTGGCCGAGGCCGCGCCCGCTGAGCTGCGGCACGGCAGCGCCGCAGGCGGCGACCAGCGGGGCGAGCGGCAGGGTGATCTTGTCGCCGACGCCGCCTGTCGAGTGCTTGTCGGTGGTGGGGCGGGACAGCGTGCCGAAGTCCATCCGCTCGCCGGAGGCGATCATCGCGGCGGTCCAGCGGGCGATCTCGGTGCGGTTCATGCCGTTCAGCAGGATCGCCATGGCCAGCGCGGACATCTGCTCGTCGGCGACCTCGCCGCGGGTGTACGCGTCGATGACCCAGTCGATCTGCTCGAGGGTCAGCTCGCCTCGGTCCCGCTTGGTGCGGATGACGGAGATGGCGTCCATGGGATGGGGGTCCTTCCGGCCGGATACGTACGCAAGAGTTCCGACGACTCTACGCGCATAGAGAGGGTGGGACGGCGCAGGGCCGGGTGGGCCCGGACAGCCCGGCCGGCCCTGTCTACCGCAGGTGGTCCGGTCCGAACGCCTGCGGCAGCATCGCGTCGAGGGTACGCAGCCCGTCGGGGGTCTCCAGGACGAGGCCGGGCCCGCCGAACTCGTACAGCAACTGCCTGCACCGTCCGCACGGCATCAGCGCCGCACCGGCGCCGTCCACGCAGACGAAGTGCGTCAGCCGGCCGCCGCCGGTGGCGTTGAGCTGGGAGACCAGGCCGCATTCGGCGCAGAGGCTGAGACCGTACGAGGCGTTCTCGACGTTGCAGCCGACGACCAGGCGGCCGTCGTCGACGAGAGCCGCCGCGCCGACCCGGAAGCCCGAGTAGGGGGCGTACGCCCGGGACATGGCGTCCCGCGCCGCCGCCCGCAGCGCCTCCCAGTCGGCG
>DATCWZ010000053.1:0-3578 GCA_036566065.1 Streptomyces sp.
GCGAGAAGAGCTTCTGGCTGTCCTCTCCGGCGCCGTCCCAGGAGAACACCACGAACTGCGGCGGCTTCTGACCGGCAGCCAGGCGCCTGGGCGTGGGAAGATGTGGCTGCACTCCCGTGAAGGCGGTGGAACCGTCACCGATGAGGGTGACGGCCCCCTTGGGAGCACCTGCCGGGGAGTCCTTTCCCGCGGCCTTCTTCGCCGCATTCGCGGCGCCGGAACCCGAGCCGACGCAGCCCGCCAGGCCGGCTACCAGTGCCGCAGCCATGGCTCCCAGGGCGATTCTCTTCGTGACGGCCATCGTCCATCCACCCTCTTCCCAGCAGGAAACGTGCGTCGAAGTGCCGACACGGCGCCGTCAACGTCGCATGGAGCCCCACGGAATGAGCGCGACAAGCCGTACTAAAAGATGCTTATTCACTTGAATGGTGTATATCGCCAGCTATCTGCCCGAAACTCTGGACACGTTTCTTTACTCTCCATTACCATTCCATTACGAAGAGTTAGAGATCTTCGCCATTGCGCAGCCGTGATCCACGGCCCGCTTCCCTTGCATTCCGCGACCGCGCTGCCCCGGAGGAGACGGGAACATGTCTGCCTACGTACCCACCCGTAACAACCACACGTCCCGCGGTTCGAGTCCACCTCGCGCATCGGGGGTCAAGCGGCCTCACAGCCCGCCGAAGCCCTCGTCCGACGGCCCACGCTTCCGTATCGCGGGCGCAGATGTGTCCGCGTCGATCACCGTTTTCCTCATTGCCGTACCCATGTCGCTCGGCCTGGCCGTCGCCATGGATGCCCCGCTCGAAGCCGGTCTGGTCTCAGCTGCCATCGGCGGGATCGTCGCCGGGCTGCTCGGCGGTACACCCCTCCAGGTGTCCGGCCCGTCCGCCGGACTGACCGTGGTCACAGCCGAGTTGATCCAGACCTATGGCTGGCGCACCACGTGCGCCATCACCGCGGGCGCCGGGCTTCTGCAGATCCTGCTCGGCTCACTGAAAGCGGCCCGCAGCGCACTCGTCGTCAGCCCCGCCATCGTGCACGGCACACTCGCCGGCATCGGTGTGGCCATCGCGCTCGCCCAACTGCACATCATGCTCGGCAGTACGCCGCACAGTTCGGCCCTCGGAAACGTGCTCACCCTGCCGGACCAGTTCGGAGGGCGCAGCCCTGCGGCCCTGTTGATCGGGTTGCTGACCATCACCCTCCTGGTCCTCTGGCCACGGCTCCCGGGGCGTGCGGGACGGACGGTGCGAAAGGTCCCGGCGGCACTCGCGGCCGTAGTGATCGCGACGACGGTGGCAGCGTTCGCAGCGCCGACGATCACCCGCGTGGATCTGCCGTCGTGGCGCTCACACGCCCTGCCGGAGTTCCCGCACGGTGACGTTTCCGCTCTGGCCACCGCCGCGTTCACGGTGATGCTGGTGGCCAGCCTCGAATCCCTGCTCGCCGCCGTCTCCGTGGACAAACTGGCAGCCGACCGCGCCATGGGCCGGAGCGCGAGCACGCATACCGCCGGGCCTGCCGACCAGGACGCAGGCCGGGTACCCGCCGGTTCCGCACCGGTCGCGCACATGAGGCGGTCCGATCTTGACCGTGAGTTGCGGGGGCAGGGAATCGCCAACGTGCTGGCCGGACTGCTCGGTGGACTTCCGGTGTCCGGTGGCGCGGTGCGCAGTTCGGCGAATGTACGGGCGGGTGCAACGAGCCGCGCCGCGACAGTGCTGCACGGCATCTGGGTCATGCTGGCAGCCGGGCTGCTCGTCATGATGCTCGAATGGATCCCGTTGGCCGCACTCGCCGCACTGGTCATGGTGGTGGGCGTCCAGATGGTGAACTTCGCCCATATCCGCAACGTGCACAAGCACCGGGAGTTCCCGGTGTACGGGGCGACGATCACCGGTGTGCTGCTCCTTGGGGTATTGAAGGGGGTGGCCATCGGCATCCTGGTGGCCGTGGTGCTCGCCCTTCACCGACTGACCCGTACCCGGATCACGGTCTCGGAGCAGGAGGGGCATCACCTGGTCGTCATCCGGGGGCAGTTGACGTTCCTGGCCGTTCCCCGGCTATCCAGAACCCTGGGCAGGCTGCCACACGGGATCGACGCGATCGTCGAACTGGACGGGTTCTTCATGGATCATGCGGCGTACGAGACGGTCCGGGACTGGAGCCACTCCCAGAGTGCACAGGGCGGCCGTGTCGTGTTCACCGGCAGATCGGGCGGCAGGATCGCCGAGCCCGCAGCCGCCGCCCACTCCTGCTGCCGTCCCTGGACGCCCTGGCGCAACCACCACTGCCACGACCAGCCCGTGACGGCCGCACCGAATGCCGGCACGGCGGAGTCGGCCTTCGCCGCGGCAGTAGCCACAGCTACCGCAGCCACTACCTGGGCAGAGGGGCATAACCCGGGCAACAGACGAGTGCCCCGCGTCGATCCCGGCGCATCCGCACCTCATACGCTCGGCGCCCTCAACAGCGGCTCCCACCGCACCGACGACCGACCGGCAAGCGTCCCCGGCGGACCGGACACGACCGGTAGCGCGAGCGACCCCACCACTCGCAACGGCGCTGACAGCCCGAACACCACCACCGACAGCGTCGCCACCCGTACAAGCGATGGCACAGACGTCGGCCCCGCGACTGCCGGCACCCGTGCGCCAAATGCCTCGCCGCGCCTCACCGGGGCTCAGCGACTGCTCATCGGTCTCAGCTCGTTCCAGCGCACCACGGCTCCGCTGGTGCGGGAAGAGCTCGCGCGGCTGGCCGCCGAGGGGCAGCGGCCCTCTCAGCTCTTCATCACGTGCGCCGATTCCCGGCTGGTGACCAGCATGATCACCGCGAGCGGTCCGGGCGACCTCTTCACCGTACGGAATGTCGGTAATTTCGTTCCGGCACCGGACCCGAGGGGCCCGGCGAGCGGCGACGACTCGGTGGCGGCCGCGATCGAGTACGCGGTGGACATACTGAAGGTCGAGTCCATCACCGTCTGCGGGCACTCCGGATGCGGAGCAATGCAGGCGTTGCTCGGAGCGGAACCCGACGATCCCGGGACTCCGCTGTGGAGGTGGTTGCGGCACGGGCTGCCGAGCCTGCAGCGGATGCGTTCCCGCCACCATTCCCGGACGCGGTTCTCCGGCCGGCCGCCTGCGGATGCGGTGGAGCAGCTCTGCCTCACCAATGTGGTGCAGCAACTGGATCATCTGCGGGCCCACGGTGCGGTGGCGCGCCGGCTGGCCGACGGAACGCTCCAGTTGCACGGCATGTACTTCCATGTCGCCGAGGCGCAGGCGTATGTTCTGGCCGACGGTGCCTTCGATCGGGTCGAACCGGTCCTGGCCCTCCACTCCGTCCCCGACACGGGACCCGGCACGAGGCGCGACACGGGGCCCGGCAGAACGCTCGGCACGGCACTCGATGTGGGGTACGACACGGTTGCAGGTGGCTGAACCATCGGCACCCCTGGTCCGTGAGACTTATTGGTCCCGCTTTCGCACCGCAGGACGATGCTTGCGGGAGCGGGACGTGTGCCTCTATACATGGAGGACACAGGTCTAAACCAATTTCCGGCAGACACTTGT
>DATCWZ010000052.1:0-5424 GCA_036566065.1 Streptomyces sp.
GCGGCCCGGGTTCCCGTGGCGGCACACAGGGCGCGTTCGGCCGTCCCGGCGGTCCGGCGCGCCGCGGCCGCAAGTCGAAGCGGCAGAGGCGCCAGGAGTACGAGGCCATGCAGGCCCCGTCGGTGGGCGGCGTCATGCTGCCCCGCGGCAACGGGCAGGCCGTCCGGCTGTCGCGCGGTGCCTCGCTGACCGACTTCGCGGAGAAGATCAACGCCAACCCGGCGTCGCTCGTCGCCGTGATGATGAACCTCGGTGAGATGGTCACCGCCACGCAGTCGGTCTCCGACGAGACGCTGAAGCTTCTCGCCGAAGAGATGAACTACGTCCTGGAGATCGTCAGCCCCGAGGAGGAGGACCGCGAGCTGCTCGAGTCCTTCGACATCGAGTTCGGCGAGGACGAGGGCGGCGAAGAGGCCCTGGTCTCCCGTCCGCCGGTCGTCACCGTCATGGGCCACGTCGACCACGGCAAGACCCGCCTGCTGGACGCGATCCGCAAGACCAACGTCGCGTCGGGCGAGGCCGGCGGCATCACCCAGCACATCGGTGCCTACCAGGTCGCCCACGTCGTCAACGGCGAGGACCGCAGGATCACCTTCATCGACACCCCGGGCCACGAGGCGTTCACCGCCATGCGTGCCCGCGGCGCCAAGTCCACCGACATCGCGATCCTCGTGGTGGCGGCGAACGACGGCGTGATGCCGCAGACCATCGAGGCGCTGAACCACGCCAAGGCGGCCGATGTGCCGATCGTGGTCGCGGTCAACAAGATCGACGTCGAGGGCGCCGACCCGGTCAAGGTGCGCGGCCAGCTCACCGAGTTCGGTCTGGTGGCCGAGGAGTACGGCGGCGACACGATGTTCGTCGACATTTCCGCCAAGCAGGGCACCAACATCGAGGCCCTGCTCGAAGCGGTCATCCTCACCGCCGACGCCTCGCTCGACCTGCGGGCCAACCCGGAGCAGGACGCCCAGGGCATCGCGATCGAGTCCCACCTCGACCGCGGCCGCGGCGCCGTCGCGACCGTCCTGGTCCAGCGCGGCACCCTGCGGGTCGGCGACACGATGGTCGTCGGCGACGCGTACGGCCGTGTCCGCGCGATGCTCGACGACAAGGGCGACAACGTCGAGGAGGCCACTCCGTCGACCCCCGTCCTCGTCCTGGGTCTCACCAACGTCCCGGGTGCTGGCGACAACTTCCTGGTCGTCGAAGAGGACCGTACGGCCCGTCAGATCGCCGAGAAGCGTGCCGCCCGCGAGCGCAACGCCAACTTCGCCCGCAAGGGCGTCCGGTTCTCCCTGGAGAACCTGGACGAGGCGCTCAAGGCCGGTCTGGTCCAGGAGCTCAACCTCATCATCAAGGGCGACGCGTCCGGTTCGGTGGAGGCTCTCGAGTCCTCGCTGCTCCAGCTCGACGTCGGTGACGAGGTCGACATCCGGGTCCTGCACCGCGGTGTGGGTGCGGTCACCGAGTCGGACATCAACCTGGCGACCGGCTCCGACGCCATCGTGATCGGCTTCAACGTGCGCGCCGCGGGGCGTGCCGCGCAGATGGCCGAGCGCGAAGGCGTGGACGTCCGGTACTACTCGGTCATCTACCAGGCGATCGAGGAGATCGAGGCGGCCCTCAAGGGCATGCTCAAGCCGGAGTACGAAGAGGTCGAGCTCGGCACGGCGGAGATCCGCGAGATCTTCCGCTCGTCCAAGCTGGGCAACATCGCCGGTGTGCTCATCAGGTCCGGCGAGGTCAAGCGCAACACCAAGGCGCGCCTGCTGCGCGACGGCAAGGTCGTCGCGGAGAACCTCAACATCTCCGGTCTGCGCCGCTTCAAGGACGACGTCACCGAGATCCGCGAAGGCTACGAGGGCGGTATCAACCTCGGAAACTTCAACGACATCAAGGTCAACGACATCATCGCGACGTACGAGATGCGCGAGAAGCCGCGAGGCTGATCCGCGGGGACTCCGGGAATCACTCCGGACCTCCTTGTCAACAGTCGGGGCCGGTCGACGGGCGAAATACCCGTCGATCGGCCCCGGCCGTTGCGTGTACGGTTCTTGTGTCCCTGCCAAACGATGGCGGGGAGCTACCCCGAACCGGCGGGACATCCGGGCACACATGTATGTGGGGACACTGTCCTTCGATCTGCTTCTCGGCGACGTACGGTCGCTGAAGGAGAAGCGTTCCGTCGTCCGCCCGATCGTCGCCGAACTGCGGCGCAGATGCGCGGTGAGCGTGGCGGAGACGGGCGAGCAGGATCTGTACCGCAGGGCCGAGATCGGTCTCGCCGTGGTCTCCGGGGACACCGGGCACGTCACGGAGGTACTCGACCGGTGCGAGCGTCTGATCGCCGGCCGGCCGGAAGTGGAGCTGCTGTCCGTACGACGGCGGCTGCACAGCGACGAAGACGAATGAGCACGCAAGAAGGAGACGGACCAGTGGCCGACAACGCGCGGGCTAAGAAGCTGGCGGACCTCATCCAGGAGGTGGTCGCCCGGAAGCTGCTGCGCGGTATCAAGGACCCGCGCCTGGGGACGCACGTGACGATCACGGACACCCGGGTCACCGGTGACCTGCGGGAGGCCACGGTCTTCTACACGGTCTACGGCGACGACGAGGACCGGGCGAGCGCCGCGGCGGGCCTGGAGAGCGCCAAGGGCATCCTGCGCTCCGCGGTCGGCGCGGCGGCGGGGACGAAGTTCACCCCGACCCTGACCTTCGTGGCGGACGCTCTGCCGGACAGCGCCAGGGCGATCGAGGACCTGCTCGACCGGGCACGCGCCTCGGACGCCAAGGTCCGCGAGGCATCGTCGGGCGCCACGTACGCGGGCGACGCCGACCCGTACCGCAAGCCGGAGGACGACACGTCCGCCGAGAACGACGAGGACTCACCCTCCGCATGACAGAGCAGAACAACAAGACGCCGGACGGCCTTGTCATCGTCGACAAGCCGTCCGGCTTCACATCGCACGACGTCGTGGCCAAGATGCGCGGCATCGCCCGCACCCGGCGCGTCGGCCACGCGGGCACGCTCGACCCGATGGCGACGGGCGTCCTGGTGCTCGGCGTGGAACGGGCCACCAAGCTGCTCGGCCATCTCGCGCTGACCGAGAAGGAGTACCTCGGTACGATCCGGCTCGGCCAGGACACCGTCACCGATGACGCGGAGGGCGAGATCATCTCGTCGACCGACGCGTCGGGAGTCACGCGCGAGGGCATCGACGCGGGTGTTGCCGCCCTCAGCGGCGCGATCATGCAGGTCCCGTCCAAGGTCAGCGCCATCAAGATCAACGGCAAGCGGTCGTACGCCCGGGTGCGCGGCGGCGAGGAGTTCGAGATCCCGGCCCGCCCGGTGACCGTCTCGTCCTTCCGCGTGTACGACGTCCGCGAGGCGGTCGCCGACAACGGCACACCCGTCGTCGACCTGGTCGTCTCGGTCGTCTGCTCCTCCGGTACGTACGTCCGCGCCCTGGCCCGCGATCTCGGCACCGGGCTCGGCGTCGGCGGGCATCTGACGGCGCTGCGCCGCACCCGGGTCGGCCCGTACGGGATCGACACGGCCAGGACGCTCGAACAGCATCAGCAGGAGCTGACCGTCATGCCGGTCGCCGAGGCGGCCGCGTCGGCGTTCCCGCGCTGGGACGTGGACGAGAAGCGGGCCAGGCTGCTGCTCAACGGCGTCCGGCTGGACATGCCCGCGTACCCGCCGGGTCCCGTGGCGGTCTTCGGGCCCGACGGGGCGTTCCTGGTGCTGGTGGAGGAGCAGAAGGGCAGGGCCAAGAGCCTCGCCGTCTTCGCCTGACCGCCCCCACCGTGGAGCGGGCACGCCCCCCTGGTGCCCGCTCCACGGTCCCCCTCCGCGACGATCCCTGTCCACCAGGGCCCGCGCACTCACTCCAATGGACGGGCGCTCGGAGTGACAGGGGGGTGCGCGGGGGGCGCTTTCGCCCTACGCGCTTCTCGTGGTGATCACACGAGAGTGCCGCCCGGGACGACGGCGAGGGCCCGATTCGTGGCGATGCGGACCCGGTGCCGATGCCGATGCGGGTCATGGGATGTGAGCATGGCACTCTTAGACCTGCGTAAGGGACACACACGTACACAGGTTCGGGCGAGGAGCGGTCACAGTGCAGCGCTGGCGTGGCTTGGAGGACATCCCCCAGGACTGGGGACGCAGCGTCGTCACCATCGGCTCCTACGACGGCGTGCACCGCGGCCACCAGTTGATCATTGGCCGGGCGGTCGAGCGAGCGCGCGAACTAGGCGTGCCGGCCGTCGTCGTGACCTTCGACCCGCACCCCAGCGAGGTCGTACGCCCTGGCAGCCACCCGCCGCTCCTGGCCCCGCACCACCGGCGCGCCGAACTGATGGCGGGCCTCGGCGTGGACGCGGTGCTGGTCCTGCCGTTCACGACCGAGTTCTCGAAGCTGTCGCCGACGGACTTCATCGTGAAGGTCCTGGTGGACAAGCTGCACGCGCGGGCGGTCATCGAGGGCCCGAACTTCCGGTTCGGGCACAAGGCGGCCGGCAATGTGCGGCTGCTGGCCGAGCTCGGCGCGACGTACGACTACACGGTCGAGGTCATCGACCTCTTCGTGAGCGGTGATGCGGGCGGCGGCGAACCGTTCTCCTCCACGCTCACCCGCCGGCTGATCGCCGAGGGCGATGTGGAGGGCGCCGCCGAGATCCTCGGCCGCCCGCACCGCGTCGAGGGCGTCGTGGTACGCGGCGCGCAGCGCGGCCGTAACCTCGGCTTCCCCACGGCGAACGTGGAAACCCTGCCGCACACCGCGATCCCCGCCGACGGCGTCTACGCGGGCTGGCTCGTCGTGGACGACGAGGCGATGCCCGCCGCGATCTCCGTAGGCACGAACCCGCAGTTCAACGGCACGGAGCGGACGGTCGAGGCATACGCGATCGACCGGGTCGACCTGGAACTCTACGGCCTGCACGTGGCCGTCGACTTCCTCGCGTACGTACGCGGCATGCTGAAGTTCGACTCGATCGACGACCTGCTGGTGGCGATGGCTGCCGACGTAAAACGCTCCAGCGAACTGACCCAGGCCCACACCCACCCCTGACCCCGCACCGACGGCGGCCGGCGCCGGGCCAACCGCGGCACGATCGACGTACTGGCGCGGCCATACGAGCCGGAGGCCGAGCGCGCCGGCTTCTCGGGCGGGACACGCCTCGCGGGCCGTCACCCGGTACCCAAAGAGCGGGTTGGTTTCCGCTGGAGGTGACGCTGAGCAAGCAGGCGTGCAGGTCAGTTGGAGGCGCGGCCTCCAGAAATCGAGGTCGAATACTTGCGAGCCGAAGCTCCTACAGTGAGGGGCTTCCTGCAAGGCGCGCTCAGACTGGCTCGCGAATGTCGCGAAAATGAGGGCATGCAGTTGCGTCTAGATGGAGATTGAACCCCTCAAGGTT
>DATCWZ010000567.1:0-2682 GCA_036566065.1 Streptomyces sp.
CGCCGCCGCGGCCGGGCGGCTGGCCGCGCCCGCGGTGGCCGATCCCGTGCTGTGCCTGGCCACGGGCTGTCTCCTCGTACCTGCCGTCTTCCTTCTCGCCGGACATGCGCTCAGAGCTCCCGAAGTCGTTCATCTGCTGGCCCTCACCCGACAGAGGTTCCCTCATGGCCGCTGACACATCGGCACCCGGTGCCGCCCCGTCCTCCGCTCCTCCCACCCTGCCCGCGCGCCTCCGGCCGTGGATCCTCACCTATCACTCGGTGGCCGATCCGACGGATGATCCGTACGGCATCACCGTCTCCCCGGACCGCCTGGACCGCCAGCTCACCTGGCTGCGCCGCCACCGCTTCACCTGCGTGGGCGTCGCGGCTCTGCTCCGGGCACCGGCCGCCGGGCGACGGCGCCTCGTGGGTCTCACCTTCGACGACGGGTACGCGGACTTCCTGCACGGCGCACTGCCCGTACTGCGCGAACACGGCTGCACGGCGACGGTGTTCGTCCTGCCGGGGCGGCTCGGCGGCTCCAACGCCTGGGACCCGCTCGGTCCGCGCAAGCCGCTGCTGAGCGAGGACGAGATCCGGGCGGTCGCCGACGCCGGCATGGAGATCGGCTCGCACGGTCTGCATCACCGGGACCTGACGAAGCTCTCCGACGCCGAGCTGCGCGCCGAGACGCACCGCAGCAGGGAGCTGCTCGGTGACATCACCGGAACCGTGCCGGACGGTTTCTGCTATCCGTACGGCACGGTCGGGCAGCGGGAGCTCGCCTCGGTACGGGACGCCGGGTACGGTTACGCCTGCGCCCTGACGCCCGGCCCGCTGCTCGGCCCGCTCGCGCTGCCCCGCACCCATATCAGCCACGCGGACCGGGGCATCCGGCTGCGGGCGAAGGACCTGCGCCACCGGCTCCGCCACCGGGCGGGCGTACCGGCCCCGGGCGAGGGCCGATGAGGGTCCTGCACGTCATCACGGGGCTCGGGGTCGGCGGGGCGGAGCAGCAGTTGCGGCTGCTGCTGCGCCATCTGCCGGTGTCCTGTGACGTCGTGACGCTGACCAACCCCGGCCCGGTGGCCGCCGGGCTGCGCGCCGACGGTGTCCGGGTCACCCATCTGGGGATGACCGGGAACCGGGATCTCACGGCTGTGCCCAGGCTGGCCGCGCTGATCCGCCGGGAGAGGTACGACCTCGTGCACACCCATCTCTACCGGGCGTGCGTGTACGGCAGGATCGCCGCACGGCTGTCCGGGGCGGTCCGCGCCACCGTCGCCACGGAGCATTCACTGGGCCGGGCCGAGATCGAGGGCCGTCCGCTGACCCGGGCGACCCGGGCGCTCTATCTGGGGACGGAACGGCTCGGGGCCGCGACGGTCGCCGTGTCCGCCACCGTCGCGGGCCGGCTGCGTGACTGGGGCGTGCCCGCCGCACGGATCCATCTCGTACCCAACGGCATCGACGCCGAGGCGTTCCGATTCGACCCAGAGCGGCGGCGTGCGGCCCGCGCGCTGCTGGGTATCCCCGAGGACGCGTTCGTGGTCGGCGGAGTGGGCAGACAGGTGCCGGGCAAGCGCTTCGACGCCCTGGTCCGGGCCGTCGCGGCGCTGCCCGGCGTCTGGCTCCTGCTCGCCGGGGGCGGTCCCGAGAGCGGTCCGCTGCGCGCCCTGGCCGCGCGTCTCGGGGTCACGGACCGCGTCCGTCTGCTCGGCGAGTGCGATTCCGGGGACGGCGACTCCGGGGGACGGCCCGGGGTCCCGGCGCTCCTGTGTGCCATGGACACCTTCGTCTCGGCGTCCCGCGAGGAGTCCTTCGGGCTGGCCGCCGTCGAGGCGCTGGCCTCCGGGCTTCCCGTACTGCACAGCGCGTGCCCGGCGATCGAGGACCTGCCGCCGGGTCAGGCGCCGGGCGCGACCCGCATCGGCCGCGTCCGTACCGCCGGACCCGCCGATCTCGTCGCCGAACTGACGGCCGCTCTGCAGGGCCGGGCCCGGGTCGGAGGCGAAGGCACGGACGGGGTACGCCGTCTGCCGCCGCCCCCGGCCGTCGCCCATTACGACATCAGGCACAGCAGCCGGCGCCTGATGGATGTCTACACCCACACCCTCACCAGCGCCCCACCGACCGAGAGAGCACACTCATGACCGAGTCGCCCGAGCAGCAGCCTGCCGTCACCGGACGTCGTCGCAGGCCCCGCTCCACCCACGGTTTCCTGCCCGCCTGGTGGCCTCTGCCCGCCTGCGTCCTGCTCGGAGCGGCGGGCGGACTGGCCTACGGGCTGCTCACACCGCCCCAGTACGCGGCCACGGGGTATGTCATGGTGGCGGCCGAGAAGGGGACGGACCCTTCGGCCGCGATCGGCTACGCCCAGTCGTACGGACGGCTGGCCACCAGCGACTCGACCCTCAGCTATGCCCGCGGTGCAGCCGGGGAGTCGGTGCGTGAGCTGCGTACCCATGTGCGGTCCGAGACCTCCCCCGACTCGCCGATGATCGCGGTCACCGGTACGTCGGCCGATCCCGGCCGGGCCGCCGACATCGCGAACGCCGTCACCGAGGCCCTCGTCGTCAGCGGCGGTCATGTCGCCGCGGACACCCATGTGAAGCTGCTGGAGTTCACCCATGCCGTGTCGCCGGTGGTACCGGAGTCCCCGTCCGTCCCGGTCGGCGCGGCCGTGGGGGCGAGCGCGGGC
>DATCWZ010000188.1:0-3239 GCA_036566065.1 Streptomyces sp.
GGACGGACGCCGCCGCCGGCGTGCTGAACCTCCTGGGCCTCCAGATGGAGCAGGAGTGGGATGCGCGTCGCCAGGTGACCTTCATGCTCGCCAAGATGGCGAGTGGTGCGGGTCCGCTGCGCACCAAGTGCGCCGTGGAAATCGCGACCTCGTAAGCGGTCCTGTAGTACCCCAAGGGGGACCGGAGATTCAATTCTCCGGTTCCCCTTTTTTTCATTCCGGGAATCCCTGATGTCCACTCCTGTATTGCCGCCGACTCCCCTGACGGCGCTTGACGCTGTCAACCAGATGCTCCAGTCGATCGGCCAGGGCCGCATCAACTCCCTTGGCTCGTCCGCCAGTGTCGACGCGGAGAACGCGCAGATCACCCTGGCGAACACCACGCGCGAAGTACAAGGCCGTGGCTGGTGGTTCAACTCCGAGCGTGACTATCCGCTTGCAGCGACCACCGAGGGGCTCCTTCTGCTTCCCGACAACTGCCTTCAGTTCTCCGTCGATCCCTGTTACGGGATCTTCGTGGAACGCGGTGGCGCCCTGTACGACAAGGCCAACCACACCTCGACGTTCGAGCCGGCCTACACGGTGCGCGGAGTCATCCGATGGCACCTCCCCTTCGACACCCTCCCGTACAGCGCGCGCCAGTACATCTCGCGCCGCGCTGGACGTGAGTTCCAGATCGGCGCCGTTGGCTCGGATCTCCTCTACAAGTTCACGCGCGAGATGGAAGACGAGGCCCTGGCCGAGTTGATGCGAGAGCACCTCCGCGCCGAGCCCCCCAACGCAATCACCGACGACCCCCGCGTGTACTTCACCGCGGCGGCTGGTCGTTACCGGAGGTAATCCATGCTGGTGACTCGCCAGATCCCTGCGCTGTTCAACGGGGTGTCCCAACAGCCCCCGCCGGTGCGGAGTCCTTCTCAACTGGAGGCGCTGCTCAACTGCACGTCCTCGGTCGTGGATGGCGTCCGCAAGCGCAGCCCACTGGAGCACGTCGCCAAGCTCTCCTCCACGCACCTCGGCACCGCCCTGCTGCACACCATCAATCGCGATCTCGTGGAACGCTACGAAGTCGTGGTGACGGAAACCGGCATCCGCGTGTTCGACATGGCCGGCGTCGAGAAGACCGTCACCGCCCCACTGGGCTGGGACTACCTTGCGCTGCCTGCGGGCGCCGAGGCGCGCTTCTCCTACGTCTGCATGACCGTGGCCGACTACACCTTCGTCCTCAACAAGACGAAGCTCGTGGAAATGCTGCCGGTGGGTGCGGACCTCAATCCGCCGTCGGACGAATACTGGTGGCTCAACCGCCCGCTGAACTCGGCGCCCTCGCCGGCCATCGCCGGCCTGATCGTCGACGATGACAGCGGCGGCGTTGGAGCTGGCGGCGGCACGGCCTCTTCCAGTGTCCCCCCGCCCTCCACCACGATCCCTCCGGCTCCCGTCGGAACCCTCAAGGGGACCGTGCAGACCCTCCAGGATCTTCCGACGACCGGCGTGGTCGACGGCGACGTCTACAAGATCATCGGCACCGACCAGTCCAACTTCCAGAGCTACTACGTCATTCGCTCGGGGACTTCCTGGAACGAGACGGTGCTCCCCGGCCTGGCCAACTTGGTCGATGCAACGACCATGCCGCACGCGCTGATCCGCCAAGGCGACGGCACCTTCGTCTTCGGGCCGTTCGCGTGGTCCCCGCGCCGCGTGGGCGACGAGAACACCAATCCGAATCCCACCTTCGTCGGCCGCCCCATCCGCGACATCTTCTTCTGGAAGAATCGCCTGGGCTTCACCGTCGACGAGAACACGGTCGGAAGCCGCGTCGGCGACTTCGGCAACTTCTACCGCCTGACGGTGGTGGACTACCTGCCTGATGACGTCATCGACACCGCTGCATCGGAAACCAAAGTCTCCAAGATGGAGTTCGCAGTTCCCTTCCAAGGGAAGATGCTGATGTTCTCCGACCAGACGCAGTTCGCGCTGGAGTACAACCAGGTCCTCTCGGGATCTACGGTATCCCTCGATGTCCTGACGGAATACCCGATGGTTTCCGGCGTGCGCCCCGCGCGCAGCGGTTCGGACGTCTACTTCGCGTCGCAAGGCTCCGGCTGGGGCCAGGTGCGCGAATACTACGTTACCGACTCCGACGATCACGACGCCTCGAACATCACGGCGCACGTTCCGAAGTACATCCCGAAGCGCATCCATTCGCTGATCGCTGCTCCTGAGTTCGACGCTCTGGTAGTGGTGACGGACGAGACGCCCGACAGCCTGTACCCGTACTTCTACTACTGGCAGTCGGAGACCGAGAAGGCGCAATCGGCATGGAGCACCTGGACGTTCTGTCCTGGTGACACGATCCTCGCCGGCTCGATTCTGGGGGGCTACCTGTACCTGGTGATCGACCGGGCGGACGGCACCTACCTCGATCGCCTCGCGATGTTCTACGGGAGCACGACTGCGGGCCTGGACTTCCAGGTCTACCTCGATCGTCGCGCCCAGGTCACCGGAATCTACAGTCCGACCACCAACGTCACGACGTTCACGCTGCCATACGCTGTTCCCCCGGATTGGCGCGAGCCCTTCCGCGTGGTCTTCGGCAACGACTTCGCCCAGGCCCGGGGTGCGTCCCGCTCTGGCGCCCAGATCACCTGGCTGTCCGATACGAAGATCACGATACAAGGTGATCGCAGCGCCGGCCCTTGCGCCGTCGGCTTCGCCTTCGAGTCCCGCATCGTGTTCTCGCGGCAGTACCCGCAGAACTCGCGCGGCGAGACGATCCACACCGGACGCCTCCAGCTCAAGACGTTCTCGGTCTACCACACCGACACCGCGTACTTCCGTGCAGAGGTGCGCCCCTACGGCGCCGGCACGGAGCCCCTCTACATCTCGGAGTTCCCAATGCGGAAAATTAGCGTGGACGGACTCGGGATTGTGGGGGCGCCGGTCTTCATGGACGACAAGGCCACCTTCGGCGTCCAAGCCAACGCCGGTGAAGCGGAGATCGCCCTGGTCAACGACACGCACCTTGGCTTCTGCATCAACTCCGCGGAGTGGGAAGGCGTCTACTTCAACCGGGCGCGCGCCTGATGCACGAGATTGTCCCGGCCGGGCTGGAGCACGCGCTCCAGCTCGCCCCACGTCTCCGCAAGGGTGACCTCGACGAGATCAAGGCGGCCTCCGGTCAAAACCCGGAGGACGTCCTGGTGTTCTCGATGGCGATGTCGCCGAAGTCGTGGGCG
>DATCWZ010000050.1:0-4417 GCA_036566065.1 Streptomyces sp.
CGCCCTCGGCCGCCTCGACCCGGCCGACCCGGCGCTCGACGGCGTCGACTTCGCCACCTGGCTCCGCCGGCGCGGCCAGTCCCCGCGCGCCATCGAGGCACTGTGGGACCTCGTCGGCGTCGCCACCCTGAACGCGACGGCACCGAACGCCTCCATGGCCCTCGCTGCCATGGTCTTCAAAACGGGGCTGCTCTCCGAGCCCGGAGCGGCCGACATCGGCTGGGCCGCCGTGCCCCTCGGCGAACTCCACAACACCCTCGCCCGCAACGCCCTCGACGCCGCGGGGGTGCGCACACTGCTGCGTACGAAGGCCGAATCGCTCACCCGCACCCCGGACGGCCGCTGGGCCGTCACGGCCGCCGGTGAGACGACCGAGGCAGAGACCGTCGTCCTCGCCGTACCGCAGCGCGAGACCCACGCGCTGCTGCCCGACGGCGCGCTCGACGACCCGGGCCGGCTGCTCGCCATCGGTGACGCCCCGATCCTCAACGTGCATGTCGTGTACGACCGCAGGGTGCTGCGCAGGCCGTTCTTCGCCGCGCTCGGCTCGCCCGTCCAGTGGGTGTTCGACCGCACCGCTACCTCGGGTCTCCGGGGCGGCGGGCAGTACCTCGCGGTGTCCCAGTCCGCCGCCCAGGGCGAGATCGACCTGCCCGTCGCGGAGCTGCGCCGCCGCTATCTGCCCGAACTGGAGCGGCTCCTCCCGGCCGCCCGCGGGGCAGGCATCCGCGACTTCTTCGTCACCAGGGAACGCACCGCGACCTTCGCGCCCGTCCCCGGGGTGGGCCGGCTGCGGCCGGGCACCCGCACCCGCGCTCCCGGTCTCCTTCTGGCCGGCGCATGGACGGCCACCGGCTGGCCCGCGACGATGGAGGGTGCCGTCCGCAGCGGTTTCAGCGCCGCGGACGCCGCGCTCCAGGCACTCGGCCATCCCAGTGAACATCCGCTGCAGGAGGCGGCATGAGCAGTACCACCGGAACAAGAGGAGAGTCAGTGACCCCGGCGAATCCGGCTTCCGACACCGTGGCCGGCACCACGGATGTCACCGCGCTTCTGGAGCGCGGACGGGCCCTGTCAGCGCCGGTGCTGCGGGCCGCCGCGGAACGGCTCGCGCCGCCCATGGACACCGTCGCCGCGTATCACTTCGGCTGGATCGACGCCCATGGCCGTCCCGCCGACGGCGACGGCGGCAAGGCCGTACGGCCCGCGCTCGCCCTGCTGTCCGCGCAGGCCGCGGGCGCCCCGGCCGAGGCCGGTATCCCCGGCGCCGTCGCCGTCGAGCTCGTGCACAACTTCTCACTTCTGCACGATGACCTGATGGACGGCGACGAGCAGCGCAGGCACCGCGACACGGTGTGGAAGGTGCACGGCCCGGCCCAGGCGATCCTGGTGGGTGACGCGCTCTTCGCGCTCGCCTACGAGGTGCTGCTCGAACTCGGCACCGTCGAGGCGGGCCGGGCGGCCCGGCGGCTGACCACGGCCACCCGCAAGCTCATCGACGGCCAGGCCCAGGACATCTCCTTCGAGCACCGGGAGCGCGTCACCGTCGAGGAGTGCCTGGAGATGGAGGGCAACAAGACGGGCGCCCTGCTCGCCTGCGCCGTGTCCATCGGTGCGGTGCTCGGCGGGGCGGACGACCGTACCGCCGACACTCTGGAGTCGTACGGCTACCACCTCGGCCTCGCCTTCCAGGCCATCGACGACCTGCTCGGCATCTGGGGCGACCCGCAGTCCACCGGCAAGCAGACCTGGAGCGATCTGCGCCAGCGCAAGAAGTCGCTGCCGGTCGTCGCCGCGCTGGCCGCGGGCGGGACGGCCTCCGCCCGGCTCGGCGAACTCCTGGCGGCGGACGCCAAGAGCAGCGCCTTCGACAGCTTCTCCGAGGAGGAGTTCGCCGCCCGCGCGGCGCTCATCGAGGAGGCGGGCGGCCGCGAATGGACCGCCCAGGAAGCCCGCCGCCAGCACGCCGTCGCGGTCGAGGCGCTGCACGGCGTCGATATGCCCGGGCAGGTGCGGGCGCAGCTCACGGCGCTGGCCGACTTCGTCGTCGTACGAAAGAGATGATCACCATTCTGATATCCGTGCCCTCCGGGATTTAGTCACCCGGATACCGAGCAGTCGCCGACGGGCGCCCGCAGCGGACGCCCGCCGACCCCCAGTACAGCAGAGGACCAACTGCACGAAGGGGAAGCCATGACAGCGACGACCGACGGAAGCACCGGGGCCGCGGACCTCCGCGCGGCCCCGGCCGGCGGGCCGGCCGAGACGACTACTTTAAGCACCGCGCCCGGCACCGCCCGGGCGGTCACCGGCAGGGCACCGGACGACGCGCTCTCCGCCGCGCGGCACGCGGCGGAGCGCTCCGTGCGGCACCTCCTCGGCAGACAGGACGAGCAGGGCTGGTGGAAGGGGGACCTCGCCACCAACGTCACGATGGACGCCGAGGACCTGCTGCTCCGTCAGTTCCTGGGCATCCAGGACCCGGACACCGTCCGGGCGGCGGGCCGGTTCATCCGCGGCGAACAGCTCGCGGACGGCACCTGGGCCACCTTCCACGGCGGGCCGGGTGATCTCGCCGCCACGATCGAGGCCTATGTCGCGCTGCGGCTGGCCGGGGACCGGCCGGACGACCCGCACATGATGCGTGCGGCGCGGTGGGTCAGGGAACAGGGCGGCATCGCCGCCTCCCGGGTGTTCACCCGGATCTGGCTCGCCCTCTTCGGCTGGTGGAAATGGGACGACCTGCCGGAACTCCCGCCGGAACTGATGTTCCTTCCCACCTGGGTCCCGCTGAACATCTACGACTTCGGCTGCTGGGCCCGCCAGACCATTGTCCCGCTCACCATCGTCTCAGCGAAGCGGCCCGTACGCCCCGCCCCGTTCGCCCTGGACGAGCTGCACACCGACCCGGACCGCCCCAGCCCGCCGCGGCGCACGGCTTCCGCCGCCAGTTGGGAGGGCCTCTTCCAGCGTCTGGACCGGGCGCTGCACGCGTATCACAAGGTCGCTCCGCGCCGGCTGCGCCGCGTCGCCATGAATATCGCGGCCCGCTGGATCATCGAACGCCAGGAGAACGACGGCTGCTGGGGCGGCATCCAGCCACCCGCCGTGTACTCCGTCATCGCCCTGCATCTGCTCGGCTACGACATCGATCACCCCGTCATGCGGGCCGGCCTCGCGTCGCTCGACCGCTTCACCGTCCGGCGCGAGGACGGCGCCCGCATGGTCGAAGCCTGCCAGTCGCCGGTCTGGGACACCTGCCTCGCGGTCATCGCGCTCGCCGACGCCGGGGTCGCCCCCGATCACCCCGCGCTGGTGAAGGCCGCGGACTGGATGCTCGGCGAGGAGATCGTACGGCCCGGCGACTGGTCCGTACGCAGACCTCAACTTGCCCCGGGCGGGTGGGCGTTCGAGTTCCACAACGACAACTATCCCGATATCGACGACACGGCCGAGGTCGTCCTGGCGCTGCGCCGCGTCAGCCATCCGGACCGGACCACGCTCGAAGGCGCCATCCAGCGCGGGGTGCGGTGGACGCTGGGCATGCAGTCCCGCAACGGGGCCTGGGGCGCGTTCGACGCGGACAACACCAGCCCGTTCCCCAACCGCCTGCCGTTCTGCGACTTCGGCGAGGTCATCGACCCGCCGTCCGCCGATGTCACCGGGCATGTGGTGGAGATGCTCGCCGTCGAGGGGCTGGAGCGCCATCCCCGTACGCGACGGGGCATCGAGTGGCTGCTGGCCGAACAGGAGGCGAGTGGCGCCTGGTTCGGCCGCTGGGGCGTCAACTACATCTACGGCACCGGGTCGGTGCTGCCCGCACTCGTCGCCGCCGGACTGCCCACCGCGCACCCCGCGGTCCGCAGGGCCGTCGGCTGGCTGGAATCCGTCCAGAACGACGACGGCGGCTGGGGCGAGGACCTGCGCTCCTACAAGGAGGACAAGTGGATCGGGCGCGGCACCTCGACCGCCTCCCAGACCGCCTGGGCGCTCCTGGCGCTCCTCGCCGCGGGAGGGCGCGAGAGCGCGGCGGTCCGGCGTGGCATCGCCTGGCTGGCCGCCACCCAGCGGCCCGACGGCTCCTGGGACGAGCCCTACTTCACCGGAACCGGCTTCCCGTGGGACTTCTCCATCAACTACCACCTCTACCGGCAGGTCTTCCCGCTCACCGCGCTCGGACGGTACGTGTACGGCGACCCGTTCGCGGACGGCGGGGCGCTGCGCACCGGCGGAAAGGGGGCCTGATGGAGGGGGCCCCGGGCCAGGTGACGCCGCTCCTGATCGCCTGCGCGCTGGGCATCGAGCGCCTCGCCCTGCGCACCGGCAGGGGAAGCGGCGGCGCGCAGGGACCGGTGAGCGTCATCCGGACCGGCATGGGCCCGAAGGCCGCCGAGACGGCCGTCGGGCGCGCTCTCGG
>DATCWZ010000672.1:0-7582 GCA_036566065.1 Streptomyces sp.
GGGGGCGGGCCTGCGCCCGGGGTCCTTCGCCAGGCACCTGGCCACCGTCTCCCGCAGATCGCCCTCCATCTCGCCGAGCTCCGGCTCCTCGTGCACCACCTTGTAGAGGAGTACGGCGGACGAGTCGCCCTGAAAGGGGGCGCGGCCCGTCGCCGCGTACGCGAGGACCGCGCCCAGCGAGAACACATCGGCCGCGCCGCTGATGTCCTGGCCCCGGATCTGCTCCGGGGCCATGTAGCCGGGCGAGCCGACCGAGACCCCGGTGGAGGTGAGGGAGACGGCGGCCCCGGTGGCCCGGGCGATGCCGAAGTCGATCAGCCGGGGGCCGTCGAGGGCGAGCAGGACGTTGGACGGCTTGACGTCCCGGTGGATGAGGCCCTGGCCGTGCACCGCGCCGAGCGCCTCGGCCAGTCCCGCGCCCAGGGTCCGTACCGCGTACTCGGGCAGCGGGCCGTGCTCGGTGACCGCCTGGGACAGCGGGGGCCCGGCCACGTATCCGGTGGCGACCCAGGGCACGGGCGCGTCCGGGTCGGCGTCGAGGACCGGGGCCGTCCACTGCGCGCCGACCCGCCTGGCCGCGTCGACCTCGCGGCGGAATCGGGCCCGGAACTCCTCGTCGAGCGCGAAATGGGGGTGGACGACTTTGACCGCGACGGTGCGGCCGCCCGCGCTGCGCCCGAGATAGACCCGGCCCATCCCTCCGGCGCCGAGTCTGCCGAGCAGCCGGTAGGCACCGATGGTGTGCGGTTCGCCTGCTTCCAGCGGCTGCATATGGACTCCCCCTGTGGACCGTCCGGACCTCCGACGGCAGCCTAGGCGTGATAGGTCATGCGGTCACAGGGAACCGTCCTGCCTATTTCGCCCCTAAGGGCACGAAGCGGCGGCTTTCTCGCCAGGGAAAGGCGGGAATACGTCGTTCACGGAAGGGATACCCACCGGCAAACGGGACGCCTCCCGGATGTTGTCCGCTATTCGCCAACCCATTTCGGGGCAAGGAAATCCCGGTCCGGGCGAACGGCGCCCGACCGAATAACGCGCGCGGACGGTTCGGGGAGGGCAGGAAATCGTACGAGATTCATCTATGCCCGCGCCTTTCTTTCGCACCCTCCCGTCCGTCCCTACCCCCTCAGGTGTCAGGTGCCGAGCAGCTCGACCTTCACATCCGCGGGGAAACCGCTCGACGGCCCCGTCCTGCGGGCGAACTCGCGTACGCCGGCCAGTTGCTCCGGACCGAAGCGGAAGTCCAGCGTGGTGAAGTAGCGCTCCAGCACCCCGGCGTCGAAGGATTCCCAGCGCGCCGCCTGCTCGGCCACCTTGGTCACCTCCTCCAGCGAGAGGTCCCGCGAGGCCAGGAACGCCTCGTGGACCTTCTCCACATAAAGGGGGTGCGTGGCCAGATAGTCCTTGCGTGCCGCCCACACCGCGAAGACGAACGGCAGACCCGTCCAGTCCTTCCACATCTGCCCCAGGTCATGGACCTGCAGCCCCAGCCGGGGGGCGTCGTGCAGGTTGGCGCGGAGCGCGGCATCGCCGATCAGCACGGCGGCCTCGGCCTCCTGCATCATCACCCCGAGGTCGGGCGGGCAGGTGTAGTAGTCGGGGGCGACGCCGTACCGCTCGGCGAGCAGGAGCTGCGCCAGCCGTACGGAGGTGCGCGAGGTCGACCCGAGGGCCACCCGGGCCCCGTCGAGCCGCTCCAGCGGCACCTGCGACACGATCACGCAGGACATGACGGGCCCGTCGCAGCCCACCGCGATATCGGGGAGTGCGACCAGGTCATCGGCGTTGCGCAGGAATTCGATCAGAGTGACGGGGCCGATGTCGAGATCGCCCCTGATGAGCTGCTCGCTGAGTCTCTCCGGGGTGTCCTTCGAGAGCTCCAGGTCGAGCAGGGTTCCGGTCCGTGCCAGCCCCCAGTAAAGGGGAAGGCAGTTCAGAAACTGGATGTGGCCGACACGCGGCCTGCTGCGGGGGTCGTCACCATCGACGGCAGAGACGGTTGAATTGTCCACATCGCGAGGCTAGACCCGCACCCCCGAACGGCCATCATCGGGGCGCCCCGGACGCGCCGCCGGATGGCTCCGGGAACCTTCCCGAAGCATCTGTTCGTCAGCACGTCGGCGCGACTATCAAACATCCGAGTGAAGTGATCTTTCCCTCTACCGCTCGGCGTCGACAGCGTGCTAGGCTCGCTCGCAAGTTGCAGTTTGGTTTCCCTTGCAGTACAGAGCCTGCGGAGCATGTAACCCGCAGGCTTTTGTAGTTTTCAGACTTGTTTGCAGGTTCTGGAGCAGGGCAACCCTTTGGCCCAAGGAGGGCTTATGGCTACCGGAACCGTCAAGTGGTTCAACGCTGAAAAGGGCTTCGGCTTCATCGCCCAGGACGGCGGCGGCCCGGATGTCTTCGTCCACTATTCCGCGATCAACGCGTCCGGGTTCCGCTCCCTCGAGGAGAACCAGGTCGTGAATTTCGACGTCACTCAGGGCCCCAAGGGTCCGCAGGCTGAGAACGTCACCCCGGCCTGAGTTGCCCGGATCGGCCGATCGCGGCCGCACACGCAGTACCCAAGGAGCCCCGTTCCCCCGCCTCGGCGGAGTAGCGGGGCTCCTGCCCTTTTTCCCGGCTCCTGTCATGGCACCCCCGGCGTGACGAACCATCAGCAACCGGACCGGGCGACCGGTTCATAATCGGTGGAGACGGCTGGTGCGGAGCATCATCCGCTGCTGACGAGTCCGCCCCTCGCAAGGCAGACTGTTGAGCGCGCTGCCTGCGGCACGGCGCGACGGCGGGGGCGGCGGGACCAGCAGGACCGGCGGGACCAGCAGGACAGGGAGCATCCATGGACCGTGACAACGGACCTCGCGTGCGCGTTCCGGAGCAGGGTGCTCCGGAGGAACCGGCGGCCGGCGCCGGACTGCGCTTCGCCGTACTCGGCCCCGTGCGGGCCTGGCGCGGCGACGAGGCCCTGTCGTCCGGGTCACCTCAGCAGCGCGCCCTGCTGGCCGCGCTCCTTCTGCGCGACGGCCGCACGGCCACCGCCGCCGAGCTCATCGACGCGATCTGGGCCGACGACCCGCCGCCGCGGGCGCTGGCCGCCGTACGGACGTACGCCTCCCGGCTCCGCAAGGTCCTCGGCCGGTCCACCCTGGTCAGCGAGTCCGGCGGCTACGCGATACGGACCGGCCGCGCGGCCCTCGACCTCACCCGGGCCCACGACCTGGCCGCCGAGGCCGAGAAGTACCGCGCCGGCGGGGACAGCGCACGGGCCAGGGCGCTGATCGCCGAGGCTCTGGGCCTCTGGGACGGCAAGGCGCTCGCCTCCGTGCCGGGGCCGTACGCGCGAAACCAGCGCGCCCGGCTGGAGGAGTGGCGCCTCCAGCTCACCGAGACCCGGCTCGATCTGGACCTGGAGGTCGGCTCCCACGCGGAGGCCGTCTCCGAGCTGACCGCGCTCACCGCCGCGCACCCCCTGCGCGAGCGGCTGCGCGAGCTGCTGATGATCGCCCTGTATCGCAGCGGCCGCCAGGCCGAGGCTCTCGCCGTGTACACGGACACCCGCCGGCTCCTCGCCGACGAGCTGGGCGTCGATCCGCGCCCCGAGCTGGCCCAGCTCCAGCAGCGGATACTCCGGGCCGACGAGGAGCTGGGCCGCCCGGCCGACGAACCCGCCCCCGCGCACGCCCCGGTCCGCCCGGCCCAGCTCCCGGCCACCGTGCCGGACTTCACCGGCCGCGCCTCCTTCGTACGCGAACTCGGCGAGCTGCTCGGCACGGCGGAGGGATCGGTCATGGCCGTCTCCGCGCTGGCCGGTATCGGCGGCGTCGGCAAAACGACCCTCGCCGTGCATGTCGCACACCAGGCCCGCCCGCACTTCCCGGACGGCCAGCTCTATGTCGACCTCCAGGGCGCGGGCTCCGGGGCCACCGAACCCGAGACGGTGCTCGGCGCGTTCCTGCGCGCGCTGGGCACGCCCGACTCCTCGATCCCGGACTCTCTGGACGAGCGGGCCGCGCTCTACCGCTCAACCCTGGACGGCCGCCGCATCCTGGTCCTCCTGGACAACGCGCACGACGCGGCCCAGGTCCGCCCCCTGCTGCCCGGCACGGCGGGCTGCGCGGCCCTGATCACCAGCCGGGTCCGCATGGTGGACCTGGCGGCCGCGCATCTGGTGGACCTGGACGTGATGTCGCCGGAGGAGGCCCTGCGCCTCTTCACCCGTATCGTCGGCGAGGAACGCGTCAACTCCGAGCGCGAGGCGGCTCTTGACGTGGTGGCCGCGTGCGGCTTCCTGCCGCTGGCGATACGTATCGCCGCCTCCCGGCTGGCATCCCGCCGCACCTGGACCGTCTCGGCGCTGGCCGCGAAGCTCGCCGACGAGCGCCGCCGTCTCGACGAACTCCAGGCGGGCGACCTCGCCGTGAAGGCCACCTTCGAACTCGGATACGGCCAGTTGGAACCCCAGCAGGCCCGCGCCTTCCGCCTCCTGGGCCTCGCGGAGGGGCCGGACATCTCGCTCGCCGCGGCGGCGGCCCTGCTGGACCTGGAACTCCACGCGGCGGAGGACCTGCTGGAGGCCCTCGTCGACACCAGCCTGCTCGAATCGGCCGCGCCCGGCCGCTACCGCTACCACGACCTGGTGCGTCTCTACGCGCGTTCCTGCGCCGAGCGGGACGAACAGCCGCCGGTGGAGCGGGAGACGGCGCTCTCCCGGCTGCTCGACTTCTATCTGGCCACGGCCGCCGGGGTGTACGCGCTGGAGCGGCCCGGTGACCGGCTGGTGGACCATCTGGAGCCGACCGAGTACCAGGGTCTGACGTTCGTCGACCGGCACGCCGCGCTGGACTGGCTGTACGCGGAGGCGGGCCCGCTGCTGTCCTGCGTACGCCAGTCGTCCAGCCCCAGCACCCTGCGCCGGGCCGTCGATCTGCTGTGGGCGGCGCTGGACCTCGGCGAATCGGGGGCCAACTCGAAGCAGTACGAGAACGCCGCCATCGCCGTACGGGACGCGGCGCGCACCTGCGAGGACCGGCGTACGGAGGTACGCGCCCTGGTGACGCTCGCCGATGTGCACCACACATCGGGACGGTTCGACCAGGCCGAGCAGGAGGCCGGGCAGGTGATGCGGCTGGCCGACAGCGTCCACGACCCCCTGCCCGCCTGCTGGGCGCCCAACGCCCGCGGCATCATGGCGCTTTACCAGAGCCGGCACGAGGACGGCGAGACGTACCTCACCCAGGCCATCGACAACTTCCGCCGCATCGGGGACCGTCCGGGCGAGGCGAGCGCGCTGTGCAACCTGTCGCGCATCCATCTGGCCACCGGCAGGACCGGTAGCGCGGTGTCGCTGGCCCAGCGGGGTACCGACATCTACGACAGCATGGGCCACGCCCTGCGCAGCGCGAACGGGCGGTATGCGCTCGGCATGGCCCTCACCCAGAGCGGGCGGTTCGACGACGCGGCGGGCAGCCTGCTGGAGGCGCTCGACGTCTTCCGGGACAGCAGGCAGCGCCTGTGGGAGGGGATGACCCTGTTCCGGCTGGCTGAGGTCGATCTGGCGGCCGCGCGCTCGGCGGACGCCGCGACCAAGGCCGAGCAGGCCCTGACCGCGCTGCGGGGCATCGGCGGCGAGTGGCGCCGGGGCAACGTACTCACCGTCCTCGGACGGGCGTTGGAGTCCATCGGGCAGTTCGGGCGCGCGCAGGTCTGCTGGCGCGAGGCCCTGGGCATCTATGACGAGCTGGGCTCCCGCGAGGCGGACGAGGTACGCGCGCTGCTCGCCGCCGCCGCCGGCGTCGCCGGATGAACGCGTCCCCGGGGGACGCGCGGGCGGCGTTCATCATTCGTTTATCGCCACCCGGCACTCTCATCCGTGTCGAACCGTCGCGTCGGGGGGCAGACGGACCGACCGGAGGCCGCGGCATCGAGGTGAGCGGCTCTGAGACGCCCGCCCGGCAGTCCACGGGGGAACAGCCGGGCGGGCCTCGCCCGTCGAAGAAGTAGCACCGCGAAGGGGAGCGAACCAGCATGGCTGACGCAACGCAGAAGGACCCGGAGAGCACGACCCAGGACATGCACGCCACGGGTGGTGAGGCCGGCGAGATCACGACCATGGACATGCACGCCACGGGCGGCACGGTCAAACCGCTGGACATGCACGCCACCGGCGGCGAGGCCACGACGGACGACATGCACGCCACGTCGGAGCCGACCGTATAAGCCTTCTTTCGGCGGGGGACGGGGGGGGAACGGCCGCGGCGGCGCGGAGGGGGAGCCGTCGCGGCCGTCGCCTGTCCGGCGGGCCGTTACGCCAGATCGGCCGTAACCTCGCAGCCGTTCACCCCGGGCAACTCGCTGGGGTGCTCCATGCGCACGGTAAGGGTCTTGACCTCGCCGGGCTCGACCTCGACGGTGGCATGACCGGTATCGACGGTGACACCGTAATCCTGGAAGGTCACCTCGATGTCAAACGTCCCGCCGGAGTCCGAACTGATCTCGACCTTCGACGAGGTGACGGCCTTGTGCTTGCCCTTACGGGGCTGGGCGCAGCGGATGACGCGGACGTCGGGGTCAGCCGAGGCGGTGGGCGTCGGGGTGGGTGTCGGGGTCTCGTCGTAGGTGGAGCCGCCCGACGAGGTCGACGAGCTGCCGTAGTCGTCGTCGTAATCGTCGTCGTCGTAATCGTCGTCGTCGTAATCGTTGTTGTTGTAGGTGGTGTGGTGATAGCCGCCGTTGCTCTTGTGGGAGTTGGAGCAGCCGCCCCCCGACGAACCGCTGCTGCCGCCATGGCCGTGGCCCCTGGCCGAGAACCCCGTGAGCGCGAACACCACCGCGACCAGTACCGCTGCGAACCTCATACGTCGCCGCATCATCGACGCGGTCCCCCATTTCGTTGTCGTATGACTTCCGTCGTGTGCCACGCGGCGGGCCCGGGGGCCACCGCACGGCCGCGCGACACCGTAACGCACAGCATTCCGCCGGATACCGGCGGCCCGGTCATGACCCTGTCACGGTCTGGTCATGGTCCGGATGGCGGGTGTTCCCGGTCCGGCGTAGCGTCGGACCGGTGAGCGGTGCGGAACCGCGTGCGTGGGAGCCCGCGCCGAAGAGGCCCGATGAGGTCCGAAGAAGCCCGAAGAGGCTGCGCAGGAGGCTCCGGGAGGCTGGTCATGATCCGCAACGTCCTCGGCTCCGTTGTCGCTCTCCTCGGAGCGGCGGCCGCCGTCCAGAGCCCCTTCCGTGTCTGGTACGACGGTCGCCTCGGGCGCGATTACCGCATCCAGGACCTCTTCAACGGCATCACCGGTACGGCCTCCTCGGTGATGGGGTCCATCCTGCTGCCGTTCCTGTTCGCCGCCCTCGTCGCCCTGGTGGGGGTGGCGCTGCGGGTGCGCTGGGTGGTGGCGCTGGCGGGCCTGATCGTGCTGGGCTTCACCGTGCTGTGGATGGTGCGCCAGGGGCAGGCGGCCGGCAGCCTGACCGTGGGCGACGGGAACGGCCTGGGTATCGGGGTGGCGTGTGCGGCGGGCGGCGGGGTGCTGCTCCTGCTGGGCGCGCTGCTGATGTCGGGGCGGCCGGGGCGGGG
>DATCWZ010000029.1:0-8197 GCA_036566065.1 Streptomyces sp.
CCCCGCACGGCCGGTGCGATCAGTGCCCGGCCTGCAGCGCCGCCCAGGTGACGCCGTCCACGACGCCGTCGACCGACAGGTGCCGCTCGCCCTGATAGGCGCGTACCGCCGTGTCCGTTGCCGGGCCGAACGTACCGTCGATGCCGAGCGGCGAGCCGAGCGCCGCGGTCAGCGCCCGCTGCAGCCGCTTCACCGCGTCGCCGGTACTGCCCTTCGTGAGCGTCGGCGTGGTCCCGGCCGAGAGCAGCGCGGTCCAGGTCTTCCCGTCCACCGCGCCGTCCGCCTCCAGCGCCCTGGCCCGCTGGAACGCCTGTACGGCGCTCTTGGTGGCGGTGCCGAAGGTGCCGTCCGCGGTGCCCGCCTCGTACCCCTGCGCGTTGAGCAGTTGCTGGATCGCCTTGACCTGCGGGCCGGTCGAGCCGGTCTGCTGGGGTGTGTACGAGGGGAAGCTCAGCTCGTCGGACGCGCCGGGGCCGCCCGTCGCGCTGCTGCTCGTACCGGTGACGAGCTGCATGTAGTAGGTCCAGTTCCAGTACGGGCCCGGGTCGGTGTGGTCGTTCCCGGGGGCCTCGCTGTGCCCGATGATGTGCGTCCGGTCCTTCGGGATGCCGTAGCGCTCGCAGAGATACTTCGTCAGCGCGGCCGAGGAGCGGTACATCGCGTCCGTGAACCAGGTCGCGTCGTCGATGAAGCCCTCGTGCTCGATGCCGATCGCCGAGGCGTTGGAGGACTTGGCGTGGTACGCGGTGTCCTTGTCACGCACCATCTGGGTGATCTCGCCGTTCGCCGAACGGATCACATAGTGCGAGCTGACCTTGGACACCGGGTCCTGGAACCAGCTGATGGTCCCCGCGTACGAACCCTGGGTGACATGGATGATCACCTTGTCGATCTTCGCCGTACGGCCTGTGGCGTAGTTCTCCGGGTCGGCGGGCACCCACAGGGCCGACGGGTAGTCGGGGCTCTTGGTGGTGACCTTCGTCGTCGCCAGGGCGCCCTTCTCCGGGGCGACGGGACGCGAGGTGATCGTGACGCGTTCCCCGCCCGGGACCGTCGCACGCAGCCCCTGGGCCAGGAACGTGTAGACCGAGTCCGCGTACAGGGCGGCCACCGCGCCCCGGGTGCCGCTGTAGCGGGCGACGGCCGGGTACCAGGCGTTGATGTCGCGGCGTTCCGCACGGTCCAGGCCGAGCGTGTCGGCGTCGCTGCGCAGGACGGCCGCGCCGCCCAGGATGTTGGCGGCCGTGTCCCGGCGCAGATCGGCTTCGGACCTGCCGGTGAGGGCGGCGGCCCGCTCCAGGGAACGGTTGGCGGGGCTGCTGACGAGGTGCATCACGCCGTAGCCGCCCGCCCGGCTGGGCTGTCCGGCGTGGCCGTCCAGATGGGTCTCGCCGTAGCCGACGGCGGCGAGCAGATCGCGGGGTACGTCGTAGCGCAGAGCGGCCCGTGACAGGGCCTGGTTCATCGGGGTTGCCGCCTTCATCGTCGCCGCCGTCGTCGCCGTCCTGCCGCGGGCGGGGGCGGGGTGTCCGGCAGTGAGGAGGGTGGTGGCGGTGAGGGCAGCCAGAACGGCTGCGCGCGCGGGGCGGGCTGCGGTGCGTCTGGGCATGTGTGTGCTCCTGCTCTTGGGGGAGAGAAAAGGCCCCCGGACCCGAGTGGGGTGGGCCGAGAGCCATTGAGCTCGCACAGGCTATCGAGGCGGCGCCCGCATCCCCGCGCGCCCGGCACGTGGCGGAGCCGGTTTCACCCCGATGGAGAAGCCGACGCCCGGCCGGCGGACGCCGCCGCTACCAGCGGTCGCGGTGGATGACGTCCGCCGCCGGACGCCGCCTGACGGGACCGAAGTTGCCCCGGGGCCAGCCGACGGGAATGGCGGCGAAGGTGTGCATGTCCTCGGGGATGCCCAGCACCCGCTTCCACTCCGGCTCCAGCATCAGATGCCAGATGGTGATGTTGGCCGCCAGACCCAGGCCCCGCGCGGCGAGCAGGATGTTCTGGACACCCGGATAGACGCAGGAGCCCTCCGCGAGCGTCTGGAAACGGGCCTGAGTGTTCACCAGGTGCTCGGTCCCGGCCGGTCCCAGCGCCCGGGCCGAGGCCAGCAGCCCCTCCTCGTCGACGCGCGCCTCGGGGAACTTGTAGCACGGGACGATCAGCGCGGGAGTGTCCGCGAAATGGTCGCGCTGGTATTCGATCGCGGCGACCATCCGGCCGTACGCCGCGTCGTCCATGCCCTTCGGCGCGTACTTCCCGGTCGTCGCCAGGTACGCGTCCACGCACCGCTTCCACAGCGGCGCCAGACGGGCCATCACCTCCCGGTCGGTGACCACCACGTACTCGTAACACTGCATGTTGCCGCCGCTGGGACCCCAGACGGCGGCCTGTATGAGCTGTTCGAGCATCTCGTCGGGGACGGCGTCCGGCTTGAGGCGCCGCATGGCGCGCATCGTGGACATCGTCGCGAAGAGCCCCGGGCCCTCGGGAGCGTCGGCCTGAACCGTTTCGAAGATCATGGCCGGGGAGTCTACGACCCGTCAGGATTCGTACACCCGGCCGATCCCCCACCGCACGGGGGAACGCGAGCCGGACCCCGGCCGGTGAAGGCGTATAAAGGGTCCCTCCGGAGCAGCCGGCGTCCCCGATGGCACCTCACCCACCACGCGGCCGGCGTCACCGCGTACGAGAGCGGAGGAGCGCCCCCCATGAGCACCGCGGAAGAGATCAACGACCTGCTCGTCACCAAGTTCGGCATTGATCCCGCGGCCATGCGCCCAGGTGTGGCACTCCGTCAGCTCCGCCTGGACTCACTCGCGCTGGAGGAGCTGCGGCTCCTCATCGAGGACCGGATGGACATCGACCTGGAGGATGTCGCCCTGACCTCGCGCTCCACCCTGGGCGCGCTGGTCGAGGCCGTGCACGTCAAGGCCACCGTATGACGTCCCGGGTCACCGGCGTCGAGCCGTTCGCCGCCGCGGTCACCGGCATCGGCCTGGTCACCGCCGCGGGCGTGGGCTCGGACGCCGCCTGGGCCGGGGTATGCGGCACGACCGGCGCACCCCACGTACCGCATGTGCCCGAACTGCAGGGCCTGCCCTGCGACTTCATGTACCGCGTCACCGGCCTGGACGCGGGGGCCGTCCTGGGCGTCGCCGCCCAGCGGCTGATGGACCGCTTCTCGCAGCTCGCCGTGATCGCCGCCCGTGAGGCCGTCGCCGACGCGGGACTCGACCCGGCGGTCTGGGACAGCGGCCGGGTCGCCGTCGTCATCGGCTCCGCGCACGGCGGCCTGCCCTTCTACGACGCGCAGCACACCGCCCTCACCGAGCGCGGCGCCCGCCGCGTCTCCCCGAAGCTCGCCCCGCTGACCGTCGTCAACGGCGCCGCGAGCAGCGTCGCCATGGACCTGGGTGTGCACGGGCCGAGCCAGGCCGTCTCCACCGCCTGCTCGTCCGGCACCGTCGCCATCGGCACCGCCCACCAGATGCTCCGCACCGGGGCCTGCGACATCGCCGTCGCGGGCGGCGCCGAATCGGTCTGCTCCCGGCTGCTCATCGCCAGCGCCTGCCAGATGAAGGCGGTCTCCACCCGCCGCGACGACCCGGAGGCGGCCTGCCGCCCCTTCGACACGCACCGCGACGGCTTCGTCGTCGGCGAGGGCGCCGGACTCCTCGTACTCGAACGCCCCGGGCACGCCCGCGCACGCGGAGCGCGGATCCGCGCCCATGTCGCCGGATACGGGGCGTCGAGCGACTCCTACTCCGCGGTCGCCCCCGACCCGGACGGGCTCGGCATCGAACGCGCGCTGCGCACCGCTCTGGCGGACGCCGGTCTCGGCGCGACGGACATCGGCCATGTGAACGCCCACGGCACATCGACGGTGTCCAACGACCTCATCGAGGCGGTCATGCTCCACCGGGTCCTGGGCGAGCGCCCCCTGATCACCTCCACCAAGGCCATGACCGGGCACACCCTGGGCGCCGCCGGGGGCATCGAGACCGCGCTGACCGTCCTCGCGCTCCAGCATCAACTGGTGCCGCCCACCGTCAATCTGGACGCGCCCGACCCCGCGATCCCGGTCGAGGTGGTGAGCAAGGAGGCCAGGCGGGCCGCCTTCGACTGCGCGGTCAAGACCTCGCTCGGCTTCGGCGGGCACAACGCGGCACTCGTGCTCACGAGGGCCTGACCGGAAGCGAAGCGAGGAGCAAGCAGCATGTCCGAGGAGATCATCAGGTACCTCTCCGTGCACGGTCTGCGGTACGGCTACCGAGTCCTGCCGCGCGCCCCGCAGCAGGCCGCGGGTCCGGGCACCGAGCCCGTCGTCGTCCTGGGCGGCGCGCTCCAGGGCATGTACGGCTGGCCGCAGATGGACGACCACCTGGGCCCCCTCGCCGATGTGGTCACCGCCGACCTGCCCGGCATGGGCACCGCCGAACCGCTGCCGCCCGGCCCGAGCGCGGGTATCCTGCGGGACGCGGTCGTCCGCATCATCGACGAGATCGGCGCTCCCGAGGTCAACCTGTTCGGTTTCTCGTACGGCGCGGCCATCGCCTTCGACGTCGCCAGGCACCACCCGGGGCGCATCGCCCGGCTCGCCCTCGGTGGTGTCCCCGCCCATATCAGCGCGGGTCAGCGCGGCTACTGGGAACGGGCCAGGGACCGGCTCGCGGCCGGCGACCCGGAGGGGTTCGCCGCACTGGCCACCGACGGGCTGATGTGCCTCGATCCGGACCGCCGGGTGCACCGCCGCGATCTCGCCCGGCGTTACGTACGCCGCTCCTTCCTGCACGCGCTGAACCACTCGCCGCACGCAGCGGATTCGCTGCACCGGGCACTGGCGGACCGGCCGGACTTCTCCGGCGGGCTGTCCGGCGTACCGGCGCTGGTCTTCGCCGGGGAGCACGACACGGTGACCTCCGCGCACCGGCAGCGGGAGTTCGCCGCGACCATCGAGGGCAGCAGGTTCCTCACGATCGGCGACTCCGACCACTGGGTCGTCCTGGAACGCCCCGACGACGTGGCCGGACTCGTCACCCGCTTCTTCACCGGCCGCCCGATGGAACCCGCCGCCGGACCTGTCGTCCTGCCCCACCAGACACCCGCCGGGCGGCCGCCGGCCCGGGCTCAGCGCTGATGGCTCCTTCCGTGTCCGTTTATATCGACACGGACGATCTGCGGGTCGTGGTCGCTCGCCTGATCGGCGAACTCCGCGTTGATGTGCACCACGTCGTAGTCGAAGTGCCGGACCGCGGGACTGGTCAGAATGTGGTCCAGCGTCTGCGAGTTGCCGTCGTACACATAGCTGTACTGCTCACTCGCGGGCAGCGTGGCGATCAGTGGCCTGAGCACCCTGTCCCGGGTGAGCGCGGCCAGCGTCGGTGAGAACGCGAAGTCGTTCAGGTCGCCGAGGGCGATGACCCGGGCCGACCTGTCCGCTGCCAGCAGCGAGGTGACGAAGGTGTTGACCTCCGCCGCCTGGGCCACCCGCTGCGTCTCCGAACCGCGTGCCGGTTCCTGGTAGCGCCCGTGCAGTGGCTGGTCGCCGCCCTTGGAGGCGAAGTGGTTGCCGATGACGAAGACCGTGCGACCGTGGAAGCGGAACTCGCCCACGAGCGGCTTGCGGCTGTCCTCCCAGGCGCTGTCCGTCGGGCTGATCCTGCCAGGCGACACGGACAGCTCGACGCCCTTCCTGGTGCGGACAGCGGTCACGGCCGTGGTCGCGTCCCCGCCGGGGCGGTCCACGAAGTCCACCCGCAGTGGATTGAAGAGGAAGACGTTACGTATGTTGCCGCCGGGTTCGCCGCCGTCCCGGCCGTCCTCCGGGGCGACATAGCGCCAGTCGTACCGCGGGCCGCCCGCGGCGACAATCGCGTCCGTGAAGCGCTGCAGGGTCGCCTCGGAGCCGACCGTGCCGTCCTTGACCGCGCCGTTGTCGTCCTGGATCTCCTCCAGGGACACGATGTCGGGGGAGGACAGGTTGACCGCCACTCCCCGGGCGAGGGTGTCGAACTTGGCCTGCTCGTCCAGGGCGTCCAGGTTCTCCACGTTGTACGTGGCGACGGCGAGCTCCCCGCCCTTCTGCATCCGGGTCACCTCGCGCTTGAGGTGGTGGTCGGTGAGCGCCCCGAGTTGCGTGGCCTGGAGGGTGTAGCCGCCGAACGACGCGTAGTCCAGCACGCCCGTGGTGGCGCCGGACAGCACATCGCCCACATTCGCGACCGGCACGGGCTGCGCCGGGTCCAGCGACATCACCTTGATACGGCCGGTGTTCGGGGCGTCGTACGACGCGTAGAGGGTGCCCCCGCGCCGGGTCGGGTTCTCGTGCGGCTTGACCGTCACCCACACCTCGTCGTACGGGGTGGTCGCACCGGTCACCCGGGTGTCGGCGATCCGGACCCGGGCGCCCTCCAGCGACTCGTACAGATCCAGGGCGTAGGCCGAGGGGTCGAGGGTCAGCGCTTCGATGCTGCCGCCGTCGGCCTGCGGCACATAGCCGTCCGGTACGGAGTCCGCGTCGAGCACCACGGGTGCGGGCAGCGCGTTGCCTGCGGACAGCACGGTGGTCCTGGGGGCGGTGAGCTGGGTCACCGACTGGGCGGTGGAGGACGGGTAGTACTCGCCGACCTTGCCGCTGACCAGGACCGAGTCGCCCACGGCGACGGTCGGTGCGGACCCCGTGTAGACGAACAGGCCCTCGCTGGTACGGGGATCGGTGTCCGGCGCGGTGTCCTGGATCCAGAAGCCGCGCGAGCCGCTGGTGCGTACCCCGGTGACGATGCCGGGAACCCCGGTCACCGTCTGGCCGGTCAGCGGGGACAGCCGTGTGGTGCCCTGGATGTCGTGGATCCGTACGGTGCCGGGCTCGGTCGGGTCGCCGGGCTCCTGCCCGGGGCCGCCGGAGGTCTCGCCCGCGGCGTTGACCGGGCTCGGGGTGCCCGCCGTCAGGTCGGCGGCGTTGTCGTCGGTGTCCGCGAGGGAACCGCCGCGCGCCACGGAGGCGGTGGCCGAGGCGCCGGTCACCGGGCCGCTGCCCTCCCGTACGACCGCCGAGCCGTAACCGACGAGGTCCACGATCCTGGTGTCCGCCGCGCAGTCCGCGGCCGTGACGCAGGTCAGCGGGGTGGTCCCGGAGACCAGCGCCACCGTGCCGGAGGCCGCGGATATCGCGACCGTGCCGGTGGTGTCGGCGGCGGGCAGGGCCACCGTCCCGCCGGTGCCCGCGGCCTCGGCGACGAGATAGCGCCCGCCGGGCGCGACCGCCCCCGACAGCCCGGACACCTGCCACCGCGATCCCGCGGACGGGGTGCCCGGCAGATACTGGACGCTGTAGCCGGCCAGCGCGAACGGGGCGGAGCCCGCGTTGCCCAGCTCGATGAAGTCCCGGGTGAGCGTCGCCCCCGAGTTGCCTCCGCCGCCGTACACCTCGGATATCACGGCGGTCGTGGACGGGGCCGCGAAGGCGGCGGGCAGCGTGGTCACCGAGAGTGTTACGGCCACGGCCCCGGCCAGCAGGGCGGAGCCGGATCTGGATATCTGCACGTGAAGTTCCCCCAACTGTCCGTGTGGTCAGAGGGAAAAGCTATGCGCGTAGATCCGGCGTGACAAGGCGTCAGAGATTAAATCTCCCGGGACCTACGGCGCGAGGACCCGCAGTGCCCCGGGCAGGACGTCCAGGGTGAAGCGGCTTGACGGGGCGTCCACCAGGTCGCCGTCGTACTCGAAGACGAGCGGGCGGCCGTCGGTGCGTTCCACGACGATGCGGCGCCCCCTCGCGTAGACGACCCCCGCGCGGCCCACGTGGCCGCCGTCGAGGGCGAGCGCGGGCAGATCCCGCAGCGGGAGCCGGTCGCCGACCACACAGACGTCCAGGAGCCCGTCGTCCATCACCGACCGGGGCAGCAGCTCGAACCGGCCGCCCCGGAAGCGTCCGCCGCCGACGTTGGCGAAGACGGTCGGGCCCTCCTGGACGGTCTCGCCGTCCACGGTCACCCGGCCGGGGTACGGGGAGAAGGACCGCAGCGAGGTAGCCACTGCCCGCGCGTAGCGGTCGCGCCCGTCGCCGGTGATGTCCTGCGCGGCGATGAGGCTTTGGGCGACCACCCCGGTGGAGGCGCCGAGCAGGGCGAGGGCGCCGTTCTCCGCGACCCGTGCCAGGTCGACGGCGCGGGTCCGGGGGGCGGTGGCCGCGAGGCGCAGGGCG
>DATCWZ010000080.1:0-3458 GCA_036566065.1 Streptomyces sp.
GACGCCCAGCCGGCGGCGCCCGCCCAGGTCCGGGCCGGGCGCGCCGGACCCGTACGGAACAGGAACGGACACAGGCCCGGGGGCCGGTCTCCGCGTCGTGCGGATACCGGCCCCCGGGATGTCCCCGCCCCCGGGCTACTCGGTCTTGATCGCCGTCAGCATGTTCAGCCTCGCCGCGCTGCGCGCCGGCCACAGCGACGCCAGCACCCCCACGAACCCCGCCAGCGCCAGGAACACCGCCAGCCGGTCCCACGGGATGACCAGGCTGTACTGCGGGATGGCGGAGGCCAGGGTCCGGCCGATCGCCCAGCCGAGGAACGTACCGAGGCCGACGCCGACCACCGCGCCGAAGAGCGAGATGACCACGGCCTCCAGCCGGATCATGCGCTTTATCCTGCGCCGGTCGAGGCCGATCGCCCGCAGCATGCCGATCTCCTGTCGGCGTTCGAACACCGACATCGCCAGGGTGTTGACGACTCCGAGCACCGCGATGATCAGGGCCATCGCCAGCAGTCCGTACATGATGTTCAGCGCCGTATTGACGAAGCCACCGAACATGTCACGGATGTCCTGCCGGTCCATCACACTCATCGCCGGGTTGTCGCCCAGTGCCTCCACCACGGCCTTCTCGTTGGTGGCCGTCGCGCCGCCGTCCATCTTCAGCCAGACCTCGCGGATGTCGATGACACGCTCGTGCGGGTCCGCGACGCTCTTCGAGATCAGGATGGGCGAGACGAACTCGTTCTCCTCATACACCGCGCCTATCGATACCTTGCCCTTCGTGTCGTCGCTGTACGTCACCGGAAGCGTGGAGCCGGTCTTCCAGCCGTTCGACTTCGCCGTCTTCTCGGCGACCGCGATCTCGCCGTCGCCCAGCGAGTCCAGCGAGCCGGAGACCGTCTTCAGCGCGAAGACCTTCTGCACATCGCCGGGGGTGACCCCGGAGGCCGACAGGGTCTTCTTGCCGAACGTCAGCCAGACCGACTGCTGGGGCGAGACGGCGGCGACACCGTCGGCCTTCTGCAGCGCCGTGAGCGCCGACTCGTCGAGCGAGTCGCCACTGGCCATCGACACCATGTAGTCGGCCTTGACGTTGTCCGTCGTTATCCTGTCGACCGCCTGGCCGAGCGTGACGCCGAGGACCGAGATGCCGGTGACCAGGGTGAGCCCGATCGCCAGGGCGGAGGCGGTCGCCCCGGTACGACGGGGGTTACGGACCGCGTTCTGCGCGGCCAGCTTGCCGGACACCCCGAACAGCTTCCGCAACAGCGGGCGTATCAGCGCGATCACCGGCCGGGACAGCAGCGGGATGAGCACGATGACGCCGATCAGGGCCAGGAAGGCACCGGCTCCGATGGTGAGCCGGCCGTCCGCGCCGGACGCCGCACCGGCGATGATCGCCGCCGCGCCGAGCAGGGCGAGCGCCCCGCCGATCGAGTTCCGTACGACCAGCGACTTCACGCTCGCCACGGCGTGCACACTGCTCATCGCCGCCACCGGCGGGATCTTCGCCGCCTTACGGGCGGGCAGCCAGGCGGCCAGCACGGTGATGAGGACGCCGACGGTGAACGCCGCGCCGACCGCGGTCGGCGAGACGACCAGCGGACCGGCGGGAATCTTGCCGCCGAGCAGGCCCATCGCGGAGCGCAGCCCGGTGGCGAGCCCCAGGCCCACCAGGAAGCCGGTGACGGAGGCGATCACACCGACCACGCCCGCTTCAAGCAGGACGGACCGCTTGACCTGGCGGCGGGAGGCGCCGACGGCGCGCATCAGGGCCAGTTCCCTGGTGCGCTGGGCGACCAGCATGGTGAAGGTGTTGGCGATCAGGAAGACACCGACGAACAGGGCGATGGCCGCGAAGGCGAGCAGCATCGTGTTGAGGTTCTTCAGGCCGTCCTCGATCTGCTTGGCCTGCCTGTCGGCCAGTACCGCACCGGTCTGGGCGTCGGCGTTCTCCGGCAGCAGCGGCTTCACCGCGTCCAGCAGTCGCTTGTCGGAGGCGCCCGCCTCGGCGGTGATGGTGACGTCCTGGAATTCGCCGGGGCGCAGATAGAGCGTCTGGGCGGCCGGGGTGTCGAAGAGGACCAGGCTGCCGCCGGCGTTGACGGCGCCGTCCTCGGTGGTGAAGACGCCGACCAGTGCGTATTCCTTCACGGGCCCGTTGGTGGCGACCCGTACCTGGTCGCCGACGTGGTACTTGCCCTTGCGGGCGGTGTCCTTGTCGAGGGCGACCTGGCCGTCCTTCGCGGGGCCGGTGCCGTCGGTGAAGGCGTACTGCTCGTCCTTGCCGTTCTCGCCGGGGAAGTAGTTGGCGCCGGTGTTGCTCCAGCCGTTGCCGATGAGCTTGCCGTCCGGGTCGGCGACCCCGGCGAAGCCGGAGACCCGCCCGGTGGCCTCGGCCACGCCGTCCAGGTTCTGGATCTTCTTCAGGGTGGCGGCGTCGATGGCGTGGGTCATCTTGTCGCCTCGTTGCATGGGCGTGGTGACGGCGACGGCGACGTCGTCGTAACTCTTGGCCGACTGGTTACGGAAGGCGTTGCCGAGGGTGTCGGTGAAGACCAGGGTGCCGGAGACGAAGGCGACGCCGAGCATGACGGCGAGCACGGTCATCAGCAGCCTGGCCTTGTGCGCGAGTACGTTGCGCAAGGCGGTACGGAGCATGGTGTGGGTGTCCTGGGATGGTTCGGGAGGAGAGGGAGGGGCGGGGCGGCAGCGGACAGGCCCGGTTATCAGCTCGTACGGCCCTTCGCGTCGAACGCCTTCATCCGGTCGAGCACCTTGTCGGCGGTCGGGTGCGTCATCTCGTCGACGACCGCGCCGTCCGCGAGGAAGATCACGCGGTCCGCGTAGGAGGCGGCGACCGGGTCGTGGGTCACCATCACCACGGTCTGGCCGAGCTCGCGCACCGAGTTGCGCAGGAAGCCGAGGACCTCGGCGCCGGAGCGGGAGTCCAGGTTTCCGGTGGGCTCGTCACCGAAGATGATCTCCGGCCGGGAGGCCAGGGCGCGGGCCACGGCCACGCGCTGCTGCTGGCCGCCGGAGAGCTCGGTCGGGCGGTGCTTGAGCCGGTCGGAGAGGCCCACCATGTCGATGACCTTCTGCAGCCACTCGGCGTCCGGCTTACGTCCCGCGATGTCCATCGGCAGGGTGATGTTCTCCAGTGCGGAGAGCGTCGGCAGCAGGTTGAACGCCTGGAAGATGAAGCCGATCTTGTCCCTGCGGAGCTGGGTGAGCTGCTTGTCCTTGAGCGCGCCGAGTTCCGTGTCACCGATGCGTACGGAACCGCTGCTGAAGCTGTCCAGACCCGCGACGCAGTGCATCAGCGTGGACTTGCCGGAACCCGAGGGGCCCATGATCGCGGTGAACTCGCCCTGCGGGAAGTCCACGGTCACCCGGTCGAGGGCGACCACCTGCGTCTCACCCTGGCCGTAGACCTTCGACAGCTCCGTGGTGCGGGC
>DATCWZ010000176.1:0-5696 GCA_036566065.1 Streptomyces sp.
CACGATCGACCGCCTGACCGAATGGCTGGACGCGCGAACCGGACTGCCCCCGGAACAGGACCTCCTGCTGAGGATGCTGAAACTGTCGGAAGAGGTAGGCGAGGTGGCCCAAGCGGTCATCGGAGCCACCGGCCAGAACCCACGCAAGGGCCACAGCCATTCCTGGCAGGACGTGGAGGCGGAACTCTGCGACGTGATCGTGACGGCGATGGTCACCCTGCGCACTCTCACTCCCGACGCCCACGCAACGTTCGACCACCACCTGACCCGCGTGGCAACCCGCGCACTGACCACCACCCCGCAGTAGCGGCCCAGGATCGCCCACACGTCGATCGCTTGACGACGCGTCAAGCGGAATCCGTTGACAACGTCAACACCTGTGACCGATCATCAAAAAGGAGTGAAGGTGTACGCTCCATGCAGAGGGTAACGGTGTAACTACCTTGTAATACGACAAGTGAAACGGGGGACGGGCAGTGGACCTGGTGACGGTCGGCGGACGATTCCGGATCACGGGAATCGTAGGACGCGGCAACATGGGCGAGGTGCACCGGGCGGAGGACCTTCAGGCCGCCCCGGATTCCCCACACCGCGAGGTCGCGCTCAAGACCGTGCTGCGCGGCCGGACCGGAGTCGCCGTCAACAGCTCGGGGTCCGGCAAGGAGATCGACCGCTTCCACCGCGAAGTGCGGATCATGCGCATGCTCTCCAAGGGCCACCCGAACCTCACGCTGCTGATCGACGGCGGCGTGGACGGCACCGCGCCGGGCGGCAGCGGCCTGCCCTATCTGGCCATGGAGTTGCTGGACGGCAATCCGCTCGCCGACCTCATCGACGAGGAACCGCAGCTCCCGGTCTCCTGGGCCGCCGCCATCGGCGCGCAGATAGCCGCCGGACTCACCGCCGCGCACACCGCCGGGGTCGTCCACCGCGATCTCAAGCCGGCCAATGTGATGCTGACGCGCGACGGCACCGTCAAAATCCTCGACTTCGGCATGGGTTCGATCGTCGACGACCCCGACCAGACGCGGCTGACCAGTACGGGCGTCAGCGTCGGCACGGCCCGCTACATGGCACCCGAGCAGTTCCGTGCCGAACGGGTCTCCGCCCCGGCCGACCTGTACGCACTCGGCTGCATCCTGTACGAACTGCTGATAGGACGCCCCCCGTTCTCCGCGAGGACCCCCTTCGAGCTCTCCGAACAGCATCTGAAGCAGCAGCCGCCGCAGCTCACCCTGGTCCGCCCCAACCTGCCCTCCGAGCTGGTCCGGCTGGTGGACCGTCTGCTGGAGAAGGAAGCCGAACTGCGGCCCGAGAACGCCGCCCTGGTCCGTGAGGCACTGATCCCGCTGGCGCTCGCGCCGGACGACACGGCCACTCTGCTCGCCCCGCACTGGCAGGTGACGGATCCGGTGGCCCGGCTGCGCGCCCTGCTCCCCGAGCGCTCCCCCGCCGTACCGGCGCCCGTGCCGCGCAGGGAGCCGCGCCTGCCCGAAACGATGGACGTTTTCGGTATCCATGCCGACCTGATCAGCGAGTACGAGAGCTTCACCAAGAGCGCGACGGTGATCCGGGACGCCCGGATCGCCGGTTTCGTCGAGGACGACCTGGCGGCGAAGTCGCAGTGGCCCGACCCGTGGCTGTCGCTGAACCCGTTCTTCGCCGACGGCGGACAGGTCACCGATCTCGTACGGGACGGTGTGCTGCACCCCAGGTGCGCGGAGATATTCCAGGCGGGCAAGAAGGAGACCTCGCAGCGCCCGGACGGCCGTCCGCTGACCTTCCATCTCCACCAGCGGCAGGCGATCGAAGCCGCGCAGGCGGGCGACTCCTATGTGCTGACCACGGGCACCGGTTCCGGCAAGTCCCTGGCGTACATCGTCCCGATCGTGGACCGGGTCCTGAAGGAGCGCGAGTCGGCCGGGCCGGACGCGGGTGGCCGGGTGCGCGCGATCGTCGTGTACCCGATGAACGCCCTGGCCAACTCGCAGCTCGGTGAGCTGGAGAAGTACCTGCGTCATGGTTTCGGCAAGGGCAACGAGCCGGTCACCTTCGCCCGCTACACCGGCCAGGAGTCCAGCGAGCAGCGCCGGGAGCTGCGCAGGAACCCGCCGGACATCCTGCTGACCAACTACGTGATGCTGGAGCTGATGCTGACCCGGCCGGACGACCGGACCAGCCTGATCCGGATGGCCGAGGGGCTGCAGTTCCTCGTGTTCGACGAGCTGCACACCTACCGGGGACGGCAGGGCGCGGACGTGGCGTTCCTGATCCGGCGCGTCCGCGATGCCTGCCGGGCCTCCGCGACGCTGCAGTGCATCGGCACCTCGGCGACCATGTCCACCGAGGGCACCTGGGAGAACCAGCAGCGCGAGGTGGCCAGGGTCACCGGCCGGCTGTTCGGTACGACGGTGCTGCCCGCGCGGGTCATCGGCGAGACCCTGGTCCGGGCGACCGACGAGGCCCCCGCGACCGTGCCCGCCGAGCGGCTGCGGTTGCCTGCGGCGCCCCGCTCGTACAAGGCGCTGACGCAGGACCCGCTGGCCCGCTGGGTGGAGTCCCGGTTCGGTCTGGAGCGCGAGGAGGATACGGGGCGGCTGCGCCGCCGGGCCCCGGGCACCGTCGAGGAGGCGGCGGCCGAGCTGGCCGCCGAATCCGGGGTGCCCGAGGAGAGCGTGCGCGAGGCGATCCGGACGACCCTGGAGGCGGGGGCGCAGGCGAAACATCCGCTGACGGAACGGCCGTTGTTCGCGTTCCGGCTGCACCAGTTCCTCTCCAAGGGCGACACCGTCTACACGACGCTCGAGGACCCGCTGACCCGGCCCCTCACCCGCACCTATCAACTGGAGCAGCCGGACAGCGACGGCAAGCCGCTGTTCCCGCTGGCGTTCTGCCGCGAGTGCGGACAGGAGTACCTGACGGTCTGGCGCACCGAGGAGCACGGCGCGTTCCGCTACGAGCCGCGCCGGGACACCTCCGCCTCCGGTGGCCGCGACGGCGAGGGCTATCTGTATCTGGGCATGCCCGGGGAGGACTACGAGTGGCCGGCCGACCCGCAGAAGGCCGTGGACGACAGGCGGCTGCCCGAGTCGTGGCTCGAACAGAACGCGCAGGGCGGGATGGTCGTCAAGAAGTCGTACCGGCCCCGGGTGCCCAAGCAGGTCGTCGTCGACGCCCATGGCAACGAGTCGGGCGAGGGGCTGACGGCGGCGTTCGTCCCGGCGCCGTTCCTGTTCTGCGTGCACTGCCAGGTCTCGTACGAGCAGACCCGCGGCCGGGACTTCGCCAAGCTGGCCACCCTGGACCAGGAGGGGCGCTCCTCGGCCACCTCGCTGATCTCCGCGTCGATCGTGAAGTCGCTGCGCGCGGTGCCCGAGGAGAGCCTGGGCAAGGAGGCCCGCAAGCTCCTCACCTTCGTCGACAACCGGCAGGACGCCTCCCTGCAGGCGGGTCACTTCAACGACTTCGCCCAGGTGACCCAGTTGCGCGGCGCGCTGTACCAGGGGGCACTGCGGGCGGGCGAGGAGGGCTTGCACCACGACAACCTCGCCGAAGTCGTCACCGAGGTGATGGGCCTCACCCCGCGCGACTACGCGGTCGGTTCGAACCTGGCCCCGTCCATGGAGCGCAGGGCCGCGAAGGCGTTCCGGGACGTCGTCGGGTACCGCCTCTACCGCGACCTGGAGCGCGGCTGGCGCATCACGATGCCGAACCTGGAGCAGACGGGTCTGCTGCGCATCGACTACGAGGACCTGGACTGGCTCGCCGCCCAGCCCGACCGCTGGCAGTCCACGCACGCCGTGCTGCGCGACGCCGATCCGGTGCTGCGCGAGGAGGTCGCCCGTACGCTGCTCGACTTCATGCGGCGCGCCCTGGCCATCGACGTGCGGTATTTCCGCGACGACTTCGATGTCCTGCAGAAGGCGAGCGAGGAGCGCCTCACCGGGCCATGGGCGCTGAGTGAGAGTGACCGGCCGGCCGTCGGCACCGCCTATCCGTACGGCTCGAAGCCGGGCATGGAGCGCACCGCACTGTTCCTGTCGGCGCGTGGCAAGTTCGGCAAGTACCTCCGGCGGAACATACCCGAACTGCGCGATGAATCCCTTGACGATGTCCAGCAGGTCATCGTGGACCTGCTGAAGGTGCTGCGGGACGCGGACCTGGTGCGCGAGGTGGAGGCCACCCCCGAGCGGTCCGGCCCGGCCTTCCGCCGCCGCGCGACGGAGAAGCGCCTGGGCTACCGGGTGTCGGCCGCCGCCCTGATCTGGCGGGCCGGGGACGGCGAGCGGGGTGTGATCGACCCGCTGGCGCGTACGTACAGCAGCGGCGAGGGCCCGCGCGTCAACCCGTTCTTCCGCAACCTGTACGGCACCGCGGCCGCCGAACTGGCCGGTCTGTACGCCAGGGAGCACACCGCGCAGGTCACTCCGGAGGACCGGCTGGAGCGCGAGCGGCAGTTCCGCGGCGCCGAACTGCCCCTGATGTACTGCTCGCCGACGATGGAGCTGGGCGTGGACATCTCCTCGCTCAACGCGGTGATGATGCGTAACGTCCCGCCGACTCCGGCGAACTACGCGCAGCGCTCGGGCCGGGCGGGCCGCTCGGGCCAGCCCGCGCTGGTGACCACGTACTGCGCGACGGGCAACAGCCACGACCAGTACTACTTCCGCCGCTCGCAGGACATGGTGTCGGGCCAGGTGGCGCCGCCGCGCCTGGACCTGGCCAACGAGGATCTGGTCCGCTCCCATCTGCAGGGCATCTGGTTGGCGGAGACCGGCATGAAGCTCGGCAGGGCGATCCCTGATGTCATCGATGTGGCGTACGACCCGGAGGGCGGCGACCGCCCCGATCCGCAGATGCCGCTGCCGCTCCTCCCCGACATCCTGCTCCTGTCCCTGGACGAGGACGCCCGCAGGCGTGCGGCCGCCGCCGCGCGTACCGTCCTCGCGCCGCTGATCGCGGAGTTCCAGTCGACGACCTGGTGGTACGACGAGTGGATCGAGGACCGGATCGAACGCGCCCCGGACACCTTCAACGTGTCCTTCGACCGGTGGCGCGATCTGTTCCGGGCGGCCGTCATCGACCAGTACGAGCAGAACAAGCGCGTCGTCGACCACACCCTGTCCCCGGGTGAGCAGGGCCGGGCCCGCACCCGCCGCCGGGAGGCGGAGACGCAGACGAACCTGCTGCTGAACCGCTCCGCCGACAGCAAGTCGATGATGAGCGACTTCAATCCGTACCGCTATCTGGCGTCCGAGGGCTTCCTGCCCGGTTACAGCTTCCCGCGCCTGCCGCTGGCCGCGTACATCCCGCGCTCCGGCAACCGCCGCAACGCCGACGGGGACTATCTCCAGCGTCCGAGGTTCCTCGCGATCCGCGAGTTCGGTCCCGGCGCGCTCATCTACCACGAGGGCGCCCGCTACCAGGTCACCCGGGTGCAACTGCCGCCGAAGAGTGTGTCGCCGTCGCACGGATCTCCCATTTTCGTGTAAGTCCAGCGAGACAATCGTGCGGCATCGTCCCAGGCGCCCACGAGCGCCACCAGACCCCCTACGACCCGCAGCAACGCATTTCTGAACGGCACAGGAGCCGCGAGGCCGTGGACTCCACACCGGGTCCAGCTCAGCTCGACGGCTCCGGGACGATCTCGTGGCCCAGTTGGCTGACGGCGAGGTATGCGTAGGGCTGCGAGGGCC
>DATCWZ010000414.1:0-2704 GCA_036566065.1 Streptomyces sp.
CCGGAGGTGACGTTCTGGCCCACCGAGACACCGATGGAGGAGAGGTGTCCGTACTGGGTGTACGTGCCGTCCGTCATCCGCAGCACGATGTTGTTGCCGTACGCGCCGCCCCAGCCCGCCTCGACGACCGTACCGGCGCCCACCGCGACGACGGAGCTGCCGGACGCGGCGTGGAAGTCGATCCCGGTGTGGCTGCCGGAGGACCACAGCGCACCGCTGGACCGGTAGCCGGTGGTGACGTGGGAACCGGTGACCGGCAGGTGGAAGGCGTTCAGCCGGGCGCGCTCGTCGGCACGTGCGGCACGCGCCTCGGCCTCCCGCGCCTCCCGGGCGCGAGCCTCGGCCTTCGCCTTCGCGGCGGCCTCTGCCTGGTGCTGCTGGGCCTCCGCCTGGGCCTCGATCCGGTCGGCGAGAGCGGTGCCGATGGTGACGGCCTGGGTCAGACCGGTGTCGCTGACGGTACGCACGGTGGCCCCGCCCTCCGCGGCGAGCGCCGGAGTGGCCGTACCCGCGAGAACGCCGGTGGTGGCCAGTGCGGCGATTCCGGCGGCCTGGGCGCTCCTGCGCTTCAGCCGGACGGAGGCACGGTGCTTCCCGGTGACACGGATCAATGCCATGGAGGGGCGGTTCCTTTCCTTCCTTCTCGCCTACCGGGTTAGCTGACGGGTTCGGAGCAGGAAGGTCTCCTACGGATCCTCCCGCCTCGCACGGAGGCAGGGCATCCGATTCACCCCAGGGACTGCGTGGGTCCCCGGCTCCCCAGGCTCGCGCCTGACGGGGACTCGGCGATGGCTGCCCGGCGCCGCGGACGCGGCTGACAACTGGCGGACAGCGGAGCCGACGCTAAATCGAGCCACTTTCAATCACCAAACGGACAGGGCGTTTTGTCGGACATCCCACAGGGCATACGGCAACTTCCGCACCAAATCCGGCAAATGGGCGGACCCCGGCGAGATCATGCTCGTCGGGGTCCGTCTTGGTGCGTTGTGCGGTGGTACTGCCTCAGCCGCTGACGACCGAGACCTCTCCGATTCCCAGTGCCCTGACGGGCTCAGCGATCCGCGACGCGTCCCCCACCAGGACCGTGACCAGCCGGTCGACGGGGAAGGCGCTGACCACCGCGGCGGTCGCCTCGACCGTGCCGGTCTCCGCCAGGCGCGCGTAGAGCTGGGCCTGGTAGTCGTCCGGGAGGTGCTGCTCGACCTGGTCGGCGAGGGTCGCCGCGACGGAGGCCGCCGTCTCGAACTTCAGCGGGGCGACACCCACCAGGTTCTGCACGGCCGTCTCGCGCTCGGCATCGGTCAGCCCCTCGGCGGCCAGGGTCCGCAGCACCTTCCACAGGTCGTCCAGGGCGGGGCCCGTGGATTCCGTGTCCACGGAGCCGCTGATGGCCAGCATCGCGGCACCGGCCGCCCCGGAGCCGGACCCGGGCGCCGTGGAGCGCAGCACCTGGCCGAAGGCTCGGACGCCGTAGGTGTAGCCCTTCTCCTCGCGCAGCACCCGGTCCAGCCGCGAGGTGAGGGTGCCGCCGAGGCAGTAGGTGCCGAGGACCTGCGCGGGCCACACGCTGTCGTGCTTGTCGGCACCGATCCGGCCGATCAGCAGTTGTGTCTGCACGGCACCGGGACGGTCGACGATGACCACGCGGCCCGTGTCGTCCGCGGTGATCGGCGGGACCGGCCGCGCCTGCGCGGCTTTGCCCGACCAGTCGCCGAGCGTATCGGCGAGCAACGCGTCCAGATCGACTCCGGTGAGATCACCGACGATCACAGCTGTGGCCGTGGAGGGCCGCACATAAGCGTCGTAGAAAGCACGCACCGCCGCGGCGTCGATGAGCCGCACCGTCTCCTCGGTGCCCTGGCGCGGGCGTGACATCCGCGCCGTGGCCGGAAACAGCTCCTTGGAGAGCTGCTTGGCGGCACGGCGAGCCGGGTTCGCCTGCTCGTGCGGGATCTCGTCCAGCCGGTTGCCGACGAGACGTTCCACCTCGCTCTCGGCGAACGCGGGTGCCCGCAGCGCCTCGGCGACCAGGCCGAGGGCCTTGGCCAGCCGGGAGGCCGGGACCTCCAGGGAGACCCTGACGCCGGGGTGGTCGGCGTGCGCGTCGAGGGTGGCGCCGCAGCGCTCAAGCTCGGCGGCGAACTCCTCGGCGGAGTGCTTGTCGGTGCCCTCGGACAGCGCGCGCGCCATGATCGTCGCCACTCCGTCCAGGCCCTCCGGCTCGGCGTCCAGCGGCGCGTCCAGGAAGATCTCCACCGCGACGACCTGCTGGCCGGGGCGGTGGCAGCGCAGCACGGTGAGCCCGTTGGGCAGGGCGCCGCGCTCGGGCGCGGGGAAGGCCCAGGGCCTGGCCACGCCCGCGGCCGGCTGCGGGTGGTACTCCATCGATACTCCTGTCACAGCGGCGTCGCTCACTGGTCCGCCCCCTCGTGCGCGTCGGCGTTCCCGGAATCCGCGGACTCCTCCGCCTTTTCGATCGGTTCGTAGACCAGGACGGCCCGGTTGTCGGGACGCAGATACGCCTCAGCGGCCGCCTTCACCTCCTGGGCGGTGACGTCGAGCACCCGCTGGACCGCGGTCAGGGCGAGCTGCGGGTCGCCGAACAGCACGGCGTACCGGCACAGTTCGTCGGCGCGGCCGGCGACCGTACCGAGCTGACGGCTTCGCTTCGGGGGCGATATAACGTCAAGTGCCACAAGCGGCA
>DATCWZ010000759.1:0-2356 GCA_036566065.1 Streptomyces sp.
CGCCCCGACGGGTGACCCGGCTGGCCAGGGCGGCCCGCGCCGCCCTCGTGGGCGGACGAGCACGATGAGGTTCCTCACACCGTTCGGGCCGTACCCAACGGGCACGCCGGGCATCGCACCGTGCGTGGACGTGATGTGTCCGTATCGTGAACAGACCATGGCGCATATCCGCCCTTGTCGCATAGAAATCCCTCATGCTCTGGGTCATGTTCCTGCTGGTCGCGTGGGGCGCGGCGGTCATCTCGTGTGTCCGGCTGTGCCTCGTCTCCGCCGAAGCGGCCCGCAGGCCCGCCGACGCCGAGCGGGGACCCGCACTCCGACTCAACCTGTACGAGACCGCGTTCCTCGCAGGTGGCCCGCACCGGGTGGCGGATCTGGCCCTGGTCTCCATGCATCTGCGGCGCCGACTGCTCGTCGCCCACACCGGCTGGGCGACGGTCGTCGACCCGGAGGGCCGGGACGAGGTGGAGCGCAGCGTGATCCGTGCGATCGGCCCGGAGGGACAGTCGCGGATCGCTCCGATACGGGCCGCCGCGGCGGCCGACGCGGTCCTGATGCTCGCGGACCGGCTGGTCGCGGCGGGGCTGGCCGTGCCGTACGGGGCCAGGACGGGTCTGGCGTCGGCGATCCGTACCGTGCGGGCAGCGGCCGTACTGGTGGTGGCGATGGCCTTTGCCACGGTGCTGCTGCCCGGCGGGATGCCGGAGACCGGATATCCGGGCCCGATCGTCGCGTGGTTCGGGCTGCCCCTCGCGCTGACCCTGGGCTGTCTGGTGATCGCCCGGATCGAGAACCGCCCGTACAGCCCGTGGGCCTCCCCCTCCGGTCAGCGCTGGCTTGACTCACTGCCCGCCCCGGAGCAGGGCGCGGACCGCGATCTTCTGGCGGCGGTGGCCGTGCAGGGCGTCAGCGCGGTGCAGGACCCGGCGTTGAGGGCCGCGCTGACGCACTATCGTGGACCCCATGTCCGCCCCTGAGCTGATCCGTATCGTCTCCCGTGATTCGCCCATGGCCCTGGCCCAGGTGGAACGCGTACGCGCCGAGTTGTCCGCGCTCCATCCCGGCATCGTCACCGAGGTCGTCCCCGTCAGGACGACCGGCGACAAGTGGCTGGGTGACCTTTCCAAGGTCGAGGGAAAGGGGGCGTTCACCAAGGAGGTCGACCAGGCACTGCTCGCAGGGCGGGCCGACCTGGCCGTGCACTGCGTGAAGGACATCCCGGCCGACCGGCCGCTGCCCGCGGGCACGACGTTCGCGGCCTTCCTCAAGCGCGACGAGATCCGCGACGCCCTCATCCACCCGGCCGGCCTGACCCTGGACGAGCTGCCCGACGGCACCCGGATCGGTACGTCGTCGGTGCGCCGGGTCGCCCAGCTCGCCGCCTCCCACCCGCACCTCACCTGTGTCCCGTTCCGAGGCAACGCGAACCGGCGGCTGGAGAAGCTCGCCGCGGGCGAGGCCGACGCGCTGCTGCTGGCGGTGGCCGGGCTGCACCGCATCGGCCGCGCCGAGGTGATCACCGAGATCCTGCCGCTGGAGACGATGTGCCCGCCGATCGGTGCGGGGGTACTCGCCCTGCAGTGCCGCGAGGACGACACGGCGACGATCGACGCGGTCAGCGCCCTGGGCGACCCCGACACGTACCGGGAGACGTCCGCCGAGCGGATGTTCCTCCATGTGCTGCAGGGACACTGCAACAGCCCGATCGCCGGATACGCCAGGGCGCAGCGCAACGGCGATCTGTCGCTGCGTGCCTGCGTCTTCTCTCCGGACGGCAAGGTCGTACTGAACGCCCACGAATGGGCCGGCCCGCTGGACCCGGCCACCCTCGGCACCTCGGTCGCGGTCAGCCTGCTGCGCCAGGGCGCCAGGGAACTGATCGACGGCATCGCTCACTGACGCCGCGTACTTGCTGAGTCACCGTCCATCGCGGCGGACGACCCCGCGCACCGCGTACGCCCCGGCACCGGCCGCCAGTACCGCGGCGCCCGTGACGACGGACACAGGCGGCAGGGCGAAGGCGAGGAGCACGCAGCCGCCCAGCCCGGTGACGGGCAGGGCGCGCGGTGGCCTCCCCTCGGCCCGGGTGAGGGTCAGGGCCGAGGCGTTGGCGATGGCGTAATAGACCAGCACGCCGAAGGATGAGAAGCCGATCGCCCCGCGTACATCCGCGGTGGCGGCGAGTACGGCGACGACCGTGCCGACGGCCAGTTCGGCGCGGTGCGGCACACCGAAGCGCGGGTGGACGGCCGCCAGGGCGTGCGGCAGACGGCGGTCGCGGGCCATGGCGAGCGTGGTACGCGATACGCCGAGAATCAGCGCGAGCAGCGAGCCCAGCGCCGCGACGGCCGCGCCC
>DATCWZ010000007.1:0-8404 GCA_036566065.1 Streptomyces sp.
GAGGTGCTGGACCTCGGCACCGGCAGCGGCGCCCTCGCGCTCCGGGCCGCCCAGCTCGGCGGCCGGGTGACCGCGGTGGACATCGCGTGGCGGGCCGTGCTGGCGGCGCGCCTCAACGCCTGGCTGCACGGGCGGCACATCACGGTGCGCCGCGGCGATCTGACGTCGTCGGTACGGGGCACGTCGTACGACCTGGTCCTGTGCAACCCGCCCTATGTACCGGCCCCGGAGGCCCGCGTTCCGGGCCGTGGCCCCCAACGGGCCTGGGACGCCGGGCAGGACGGACGCGCGGTCCTCGACCGGGTCTGCGACGGCGTGTGTGCCTCGCTGCGGCCGGGCGGTGTGCTGCTCATGGTGCATTCGGGGCTGTGCGGCACCCGGGCCACCCTGCGCCGCCTCTCCCGCTCCGGTCTGCGGCCCCGGGTCACGGGGCGGGCGCTCGTCCCCCTCGGGCCGGTGCTGCTGTCCCGGCGGGGCTGGCTGCGCGAGCGGGGCCTGCTGAGCGAGTACGAGTCCCTGGAAGAACTGGTGGTCATCCGTGCCGAACGCCTCTGAACCCGCGCGTCGCATCGTCCTGGGCGACGACGGCCCGCTCCTTGTCGAGGGGCCGGTGGAGGTGACCTGCCCGGACGGCAGGGTCGTCACCTCCGACCGGTTCACCGTGGCCATCTGCACCTGCCGCCGAAGCCGGATGTACCCGTGGTGCGACACCAGTCACCGTCGCCGTGTGCGGCAGGATACGGACTCCGGAGACGGCTCCGGCGACAAAGGAGCGGTCAGGCGCGTGGCCGGTGACCCAGAGCCCTGACGATCTGCCCGGCGTTCTCGTACGTGCCCTGCGCGGGCAGCTCCCGTACGGCGTCCAGAAGCGCGTCGGGGGCGTACGACCCGGACAGCGTGTCCAGGAGTGACGCGCGGTCGGCCGGGAACGCCTTCCGGTCGAGGTGGCGCGCCAGCTCGACCCTCAGCTCCTCGGCCTCCGCCTCGGCGCGCGCACGGTCGCGTTCCGCGCCGGGCGGCGGCACGGGCCCGCTCGCGTCCACGCGTACGTCGTCGTCGGCGGCCGGTTCCGGGTCGTACGCGTCGTTCGCGCGGGTGCGCAGGCCGGACCTCAGATAGCCCTGCAGTTCGTGCTTGCGCTCCTCGTCCTGGTGGGGGCTCACCCGGCTGCTTCCTCGCTCCATGTGGGAGCACCTCCTTCTCGCCCTCGCGGACGCCTGTCGGTGCGCGGGTACCCCGCTTCGGCGAAGGCAATACGGGAACACTGCCCGGAATCCGGCCGGTTTGGCACCTGGCTGGGCGGGTATGGGGCAGTGGTGCTTCGGACCAGAGGTACGCCCGTGGGAGCTGAGCTCCGGGTGTGTCCTGTCCGACTGCGCGCACTCCCGCGGTGAGAGGCAGCAGTACCGCCGAGGGAGTGAATGACATGGCTGACGCCGTCCGATCCGCACATCGCCGGCACGACGACACACCATCGACCGGCACGGCCTTCCGTGAGCTGCGCGCTCTGCCCCCGGGGCCGGGGCGGGACGAACTGCGGCAGGAGATCGTCTGCGCGTGGCTGCCCATGGCGCACAGACTGGCGTCCCGGTTCCGCAACCGCGGCGAGTCGCTGGAGGATCTGCGCCAGGTGGCGGCGATCGGGCTCGTGAAGGCGGTCGACCGCTACGACCCGTTCCGCGGCAAGGCGTTCGAGACCTTCGCTGTGCCCACGGTGGTCGGCGAGCTCAAGCGGCACTTCCGGGACCACACCTGGGACGTCCATGTGCCGCGCCGGGTCCAGGATCTGCGCAACCGTGTACGCGTGGCCCGCCGTGACCTCGCCCAGCGGCTGGAGGGCCGGCTGCCCACGCGTGCCGAGATCGCGGCGGAGACCGGGCTCAGCGAGAAGGACGTCCTGCTGGGGCTCGAAGCCCTCGGCAGCTACAGCGTCCTGTCCCTGGACGCCGACGTACCCGGCACGGAAAGCGGATTCTCCCTCGGGGACACGCTCGGCTCCTGCGACCCGGCGCTCGATGTCGCCGTGGACCGTGAGGCGGTCAAGCCGGGGCTGCGCCGCCTGCCGGAGCGCGAGCGCGCCATCTTGTACATGCGGTTCTTCCGCGACATGACCCAGGGCAGCATCGCCGAGGCGCTCGGCATCTCGCAGATGCATGTGTCCCGGCTGCTCAGCCAGAGCTGCGCACGGCTGCGTCATCAGGCGCTGCACGGCACTCCGTGACCGATGCGCGCTGCACGCCGACGAGGAGGTCCCGATGGGATACCAGAACGCCCCGGGCACGGCCGTGTACGGCCGTGATGCCGGGCTCGCGCTCCCGGTGGCCGACGCGGCGGGCTGGGGGCCGCTCGACATCCGGGCGGTCGACACGGTGCGGGTGCTGGCCGCCGACGCGGTCCAGAAGACGGGCAATGGCCACCCGGGCACCGCGATGAGCCTTGCCCCGCTGGCGTATTTGCTGTTCCAGCAGGTGCTGCGCCATGACCCCGCCGATGACCGGTGGCTCGGCCGCGACCGGTTCGTCCTGTCGTGCGGCCATTCGAGCCTGACCCTGTACATCCAGCTCTATCTGAGCGGGTACGGAGTCGGCCTGGGCGACCTGGAACGTCTGCGTACCTGGGGATCGAGGACACCCGGGCACCCGGAGTACCGCCATACCCCGGGGGTGGAGATCACCACGGGCCCGCTCGGCCAGGGGCTGGGCGCCGCCGTGGGCATGGCCATGGCCGCGAGGCGCGAGCGGGGGCTGCTGGATCCCGACGCGCCCGCGGGTGAGAGCCCCTTCGACCACCATGTGTACGTCGTGGCATCGGACGGCGACCTCATGGAAGGCGTCTCGTCGGAGGCGAGTTCGCTGGCCGGGCACCAGGAACTGGGCGATCTCATCGTCTTCTACGACTCGAACAACATCTCTATCGAGGACGACACCGACATCTCCTTCAGCGAGGACGTGGCCGCGCGCTACGCGGCGTACGGCTGGCATGTGCAGTCGGTCGACTTCACCCGTACGGGCTCCTATGTCGAGGACGTCGACGCCGTCCTGGCGGCGGTCGGGGCCGCCAGGGCAGAGACCGGACAGCCGTCCTTGATCATGCTGCGTACGGTCATCGGCTGGCCCGCTCCGACCAAGCAGAACACCGGCAAGGCCCACGGCTCGGCGCTGGGTGAGGAGGAGGTCGCCGCGGTCAAGACGCTCCTGGGTTTCGATCCGGAGCGGCACTTCGCCGTCGAGGACGAGGTGCTGGCCCACGCCCGGAAGGTACGGGACCGGGGCACGGCCGCACATCGCGCGTGGGAGGCGTCCTACCAGGACTGGCGCGCGGCGCATCCGTCCCGGGCTGCCCTGCTGGACCGGCTGAGCGAGGAGCGGCTGCCGGACGGCTGGACCAGCCACCTGCCCTCCTTCGGCCCCGATCCCAAGGGGATGGCGACGCGCAAGGCGTCCGGGACGGTGCTGACGGCGCTGGCGCCCGTACTGCCGGAACTCTGGGGCGGGTCCGCCGACCTGGCGGAGAGCAACAACACGACGATGGAGGGCGAGCCGTCCTTCGTACCCTCCGGCAAGCAGACCGCGCAGTGGCCCGGCGAGCCCTACGGGCGCACACTGCACTTCGGTATCCGCGAGCACGCCATGGGCGCCGTGCTCAACGGCATCGCGCTGCAGAGACTCACCCGGCCCTACGGCGGCACCTTCCTGATCTTCAGCGACTACATGCGCCCGGCGATCCGGCTCGCGGCGCTGATGCGGCTTCCGGCCATCTATGTCTGGACGCACGATTCCATCGGCCTGGGCGAGGACGGGCCGACACATCAGCCGGTGGAGCATCTGGCGGCGCTGCGCGCGATCCCGGGCCTCGATGTCGTCCGGCCCGCGGACGCGAACGAGACCGCCGTGTGCTGGCGCACCGTGCTGGAGCACCGCGACCGGCCCGCCGGCCTGGCGCTCACGCGCCAGCCGCTGCCCGTTCTGGAGCGGGGCGACGGCGGCCATGCCTCCGCGGAGGGTGCCGCACGCGGTGCGTATGTCCTGGCGGACCCCGCCGGTCGCCCGGCTGACGTCATCCTCATCGCGACGGGCTCCGAGGTCCATATCGCGCTGGAGGCACGCGAACAACTGGCCGACGAGGGGTACGGGGCGCGGGTGGTCTCCATGCCGTGCCAGGAGTGGTTCGCCGCGCAGCCGGACTCCTACCGGGACAGTGTGCTGCCGCCGTCCGTGCGGGCGCGGGTGAGCGTCGAGGCCGCCGTCGCGCAGGGCTGGCGCGAATTCGTCGGCGACGCGGGGCAGATGGTCGCCCTGGAGCACTTCGGCGCCTCCGCCGACTACAGGCGTCTGTACGAGGAGTTCGGCATCACGCCGCAGGCCGTAACGAGCGCGGCGCTCCGGAGCATCGAGGCGGCATCCGGTCCTGTGCGGCCGGGCGGCGAGCGGCCCGGCGCGGCCCCCACCACCGGAGGGACCGGGGACGTGCCGGCCTGAGACCCGCCGCCCGTCTGCTCAGCCGGCGTTGTCCCGGGCCTCGTCTCGGTCGGTAACCGGTGCGGGAAGGCGCTCCAGGGCGATCGCCATGTGCCGGACGACCACTTCCGCGGCCCGCGCCTCCGCCAGGGAGAACGAGGGCCGGGCCCCGGTCCGTACGAGCGTCAGCACCCCGGACACCGGGCTGCCGTCGGCCGGTCCCGCCTTCAGCGGGACGGTCAGCAGGGAGGCGACATCCGCTCGTACGCAGAGGGAGGCTCCCCTGTCGTCGGAGCCGAGACAGTTCAGGTCGTCCGGCCGCACATGCAGCGAGGCCGCACCCGTCGCCGCCGCCTCCGCCACCGCCGGGCAGCGGCAGGGGTCCTGCTGGCCGATGGCCTTCTCCAGGGTGGTGTCCTCGTTGCCCGCGAGCCCCAGTACGGCGCTGCGGTGCAGCGTTCCGGCCCTGACGAGGTCCAGAACCGCCCAGTCGGCGAGCCGCTCACGCAGCACACCAGTGACGGCGGTGAGCGGATCGTCCGGCTTCCCGGAGAGGCCGCGGAGCAGCGTCCTGGTGCAGGTGTCGAGCAGGTCCATGAGTGCGGCCTCGCTGACGGCTCCGGTGAGCGCGGTGCCCGGCCCGGAGTCCTGCGGGGTGTCCGGGAGCGGGGCCGCACCGGTCACCGGTCCGAGAACCACCAGCACGGTGGCGTGCGGCTCCTGGGTCAGCCGCAGTGCGCTGAGCGTGACGTGAACGGGGAGATCCGGCTGGTGCGGGAGGCGTACGGTGATGCCTCGCCCGCCGTCGCCGCGGGCGACGGCCGCCACCTGGATGCGCAGCGCGATCCGGTCACCGGGCCCGAGGAAGCCGGACAACTGCCTGCCGGACGCGTATCCGGCGGGTGCGCCGATCAGCCGCACAGCGGCGCTGTTGACGCTTCTGACCACGGTTTCGGCGTCCACGAGCGCGACGGGCAGGGGAAGCTGTTCGAAGATAGCCTTGAACAGGCGCAGGTCGTCCTGGACGCCGGAGGCCCCGCGCCTGCCGTGCGAGGAGGCCGCTACCTCGTACACCGGGCCCATCGTCTCCACGATGTGCTGCAATTCCAGGAGCGCGGCGTCCAGAAGTACCGGGTGGTCAGCGCCAGGGGCCGTCCGCGAGGCCCGCAATTCCTCCACCCGGGAGACGAAATCCTGGAACTCGCTGCCGAAATCCTCTGGCTGGGTCATACAGCGAAGCTAACGGATTCCCCGGGTTTCCGGGTGCACATGCAGGGCAGCCGTCCGGGCGAGGAGGCGCAACTGTGATGACGCCGTCAAATGGAGTGACCGCCGAATCGGCTGCCTCCGTACACAGGATCACGCAGCTCGGTCTGCAAGCGATGCGATGCTCGCCCTGCTGCCGCGGGGCCACGGTGACCGCGGGGGTTCCCGGTGGCGGCATCCGGTCCTCGGCCACCCACCCCGATCTCGCCGCGCTGGCCTGCCCGGGCGAAACGGGCGGTGACGGCCCCGTCTCCGCGGCGCTCGCGCTGCGGCTGCCCGTGGCCTCCCCCGACCTGCTGGAAGAGGACCGCTGGCCGTCATTTCGGGCGCTCGCTCTGCTGACGGGGCTGCGCTCCTGTCTGGCGGTGCCTGTCTTCCGGTACGGCTTCGCCACGGCCGTCACCCTTTACGCGTTCTGGCCCGGCGTCCTCGCTCCCGGCCTGGAGCGGCCGGTGCGGGTGCTGGGCGAGGCGTTCATCGACGCACTGGTCCGCGATCACGACTACGCGTCCACGCAACTGGAAGTGGGGCAGTTGCGGACGGCGATGCGCTCCCGCGCGGTCATCGACCAGGCGAGCGGCATGGTGATGCGTGCCGTGGGCTGCGACTCCGAGGAGGCATTCGACTTTCTGCGCACCATTTCCCAGCGCACCAACCGTAAACTGAGCGAGATAGCGGGAGAAGTGGTGCGCAGCCGAGGAAAAGATATATCCGGCGGTTTCCGGCGGCCGGCCCGCGCCCACCGCTGAAATCGGCTCTCGCGGCGCCGCGGCACCTTGCCGGACGGCATGTGCCAGGAAATGCTGGGAACACGCAGACTGCACGCCGCTCCCTGCGGAACCGTCCTCTCCTGAAGGGGCCAGCACCATGTCTGAGAACGATCTGAGCGTGCGGAACGTACTCGCGATCGTCACGAATTACGGCGTCGAGCAGGACGAACTCGTACTGCCGGTCGAGCACCTGCGCAGTTGGGGCGCCCATGTGGATGTGGCGGCCACGTCGGCGGACGAGATCCAGACGCTCGTGGGCGACAAGGACCCTGGCTCGACCGTACGGCCGGACCTCACTCTGGGCGACGTTCATGAGGCGTCCTACGACCTCCTGCTGGTGCCGGGCGGCACGCTGAACGCCGACAAGCTGCGGATGCAGGACATCGCCACGGACATCATCCGCTCGTTCACCTCCTCCGGCCGTCCGGTGGCCGCCATCTGCCACGGGCCGTGGGCCCTGGTGGAAGCGGATGTCGTCGAAGGGAAGGAACTCACCTCGTACGCCTCGCTGAAGACCGACATAGCCAACGCGGGTGGTGAATGGGCCGACAAGCCCGTCGTCACCGACGACAGCGGCGGCTGGATCCTCATCACGTCACGCAAGCCGGGCGACCTCAAGCACTTCATCCGGGAGATCGACTCGGTGCTCGCGGTGAAGGCGCCGTCGGCGCAACCGGTGGACGCGCCCGCCTCGGCGTAGCGCCGCGACGGGCGGGCGGCAGTGTTTGCCCCTGGCTCCAGGGGTACTCAGAGGACACGTTCCCGGCGTACGCGGTAACGCAGGCGCTGATGTGTTGGGAAGACAGCCGCAGTGCCGCCCGGAGAAGCGGTGAGCGCCGAGGACCACCGCACGGGAGGCTCTCGGCGCTCACCGCTCGGCTCTGTCGCGGCTACTCCATGGGGTAGATGTCGCCGCTGCCCATGCCGCTGACCTGCTCGCTCTGGGCCTCCAGCCGGCGGGCCTTCTCCTTCAGCCGCTGGCGTTCCTTGTCGTCGGTGGAACGCTCGGCGGCCTCCTTGAGCTCCTTGGCCTTGGCGCGCAGTTCTCGCGCGCGGCCACCGAATTCGCCTGCGACGTTCATGATCGCTCCTCGGATCACCGGGGAGAGAGGTCGTCCTCTCCCCTTCTCTCCACTCCACCTCACCAGGTCTCACGGGAACCGCATCCGGAACGGCTGCCGGGAACGGTCATCCACCACCGGGTCAGGACTCACCCCTGAGCACTTCGGCAAGCACCTCCGCCTGGCTGATCTCGGGCTGCTTGGTCGCGGTCAGCAGCGTCAGGGTCTTCTCCCCGGCCAGGGCCCGCAGGTGTTCCAAGGCATCCGCGTGTTCGGCGTCCTTGAGTTCGCTGCGGTAGCGGCGGCCGAACTCCTCGAAACGGTCGGGATCATGGCCGTACCACTTGCGCAGCTCCGTGGAGGGCGCGACGTCCTTGCACCACTCGTCGAGACGCGCGTTGTCCTTGGACAGCCCCCGGGGCCACACCCGGTCGACCAGCACCCTGGTGCCGTCGCTCTCCACGGGATCGTAGACCCGACGGACCTGCACCGTTGTCTTCCGGGCCATGGCCGGACCTCCTTGTGCGCCGACTGTGTTCCGCTGCCTCCCGTACCTGCTGGGGGCGGCTTCCACGCTACTCGGCCCGTGTACCGTCCGCCGGGGCTGTGTCGTACAGTGCGAGCAGCCTCGGACGAGGCGGACGGCGGGAGGCAGTACGGTGAGCGAGGTCCGGCCGGTGGGTTTTCCGCCGGCGCCAGAGGATCCCGCCTTCCCTGCTCTGACCGCTCCGGGCACGCGCTCCCTCGCGGAACTCGATCCGCTCGTCACCGAGTGCCGTGCCTGCCCGCGGCTGGTCGCATGGCGTGAGGACGTGGCGCGCGTCAAGCGCAGTTCCTTCCAGGACTGGGA
>DATCWZ010000401.1:0-5204 GCA_036566065.1 Streptomyces sp.
GGCCGCCGCGGCGGAACGCCGGGACGGAATACGCCAAGTCCCACCCCTGGACCTCACTGTTGGTGGACGATGGGAGCACGCAACGCAGTCGGCCCCGGCGGGCCGGAAAGGGGCCGTGGTGGAGTCCGTGCCGGTGCACTGCCCGATGTGCCGCCGCGACCATGCCTTCATCCCGCCGGTCTACCCCTGCCCGTGCGGCGCCCCGGTCGCCCCGCCCCTGATGCGCGGGGCCCCCATCCGGCCGATCACTCACCGCACCTGGAACGACGACTGGGTGACAGTGCGCTGTCACACCTGCGGGCGCCGGGACCAGTGGCCGCACCCGGAGCTCTGCTGCCCGTGCGGGGCGGTTCTGCGCATCCCGGTGCGCCCGGTGACCACGCACGGCGCCTCACCAGCCGCCGCCGGGACCGGCTCACCCCCGTCGTCCCGCATACCGCAGCCGCGCACGGCCGGGCGGCCCAGGCCCAGGCCGACGTTCCGGCCGCTGACGATCCGTACGGCCCGGGACGCGGTGAGCGCCGCCGCGCTGTATCTGAAGTGGCTGGGCTACCGCGATGTCGTGCAGCCGCGGGAGCGCCCCTCGTCCCGGATCGATCTGCGGGCCGACGGGCTCATCGCCCAGGTCGAGTCGTCCACCCGGCCCGCCGTGCTGCGCGATGTCGAATGTCTCTGGCTGAACGCCCTCAGCGCCTCGGTGTCCGCCGTGTTCTTCTCCCTGGCCGGTTACGCGGAGGACGCCAGGTCCCGGGCGGACGGCCTGCGCGTCCCGCTCTTCGTCATGGACCTCACAGGCACTCCGCAGCCGGTGAACGGCCCGGCGGCCGAGCTGATCAGTACCGGGGCCCGCCGCTTCCCCGGATAGCCGAACGCCTGAAACGGAATGATTTCGGTCACGTGTGCCCCCGTCAGCCGCCTGTGTGCGTACGGTTGTCAGTGTGGGGACGTAGAGTGAAGGCATGGTCTTAACTCATCGGCACTCACCCCACCCCCGCGCGGAGCTCGCGGTACAACCGGCACACCCAGCGGCCGTCGAGGCCAACGAGGCCATTCGCGCACTGGTGGACGAGCGGGCCGGCCGTGACTGGTCGTCCGTGGAGGCCGCGAAGTACGAGGTGCTGCTGATCGAGTGGGCGGCGGCGACCCGGGGCACCGGCTCCGACATCATCGAGGCCGCCTGACACCGGGCCGCCGCCTGCGGCGTGCGGGCGCTACGCGCCGTATCCCTGCCTCAGCTCGATCTTCCGGACCTTCCCGCTGACCGTCATCGGGAAGGCGTCCAGGATCCGCAGCAGCCGCGGGATCTTGTAGTGCGCCAGTTGCTCCCTGCAGTACGCGGTCACCTCGTCCAGCGTCGGCGGGTCGGCCGGGTCCCGGGGGATCACGCAGGCCAGGATCTCCTCGCCGTACGTCTCGTCGGGCACCCCGACCACCTGGACATCGGCGATCTTCGGATGACCGTAGAGGAACTCCTCGATCTCCCTCGGGTACACGTTCTCGCCGCCCCGGATGATCATGTCCTTGATGCGGCCGACGATCTGGACGTACCCGTCCTCGCGCATCACCGCGAGGTCACCGGTGTGCATCCAGCGGCCCGCGTCGATCACCTCGGCGGTCCGCTCGGGTTGCTCCCAGTAGCCGAGCATCACGCTGTAGCCGCGGGTGCACAGCTCACCGGCGTCGCCGCGCGGCAGCGTCACCCCGGTCACCGGGTCGATGACCTTCACCTCGACATGCGGCATCACCCGGCCGACTGTGCCGGTGCGGCGCTCCAGGTCGTCGTCCACCCGGGTCTGGGTGGAGACGGGTGAGGTCTCCGTCATCCCGTAACTGATGGCCACCTCATGCATGTTCATCTCATTGACGACGCGCTTCATCACCTCGACGGGACAGGGGGACCCCGCCATGATCCCGGTGCGCAGCGAGGACAGGTCGTACGAGGCGAAGTCGGGGTGGTTCAGCTCCGCGATGAACATGGTGGGGACGCCGTACAGCGAGGTGCAGCGCTCCTGCTGGACGGTGGCGAGCACGGCGGCCGCTTCGAAGGCGGGGGCCGGGATCACGATGCAGGCACCGTGCGAGGTGGCCCCGAGGTTCCCCATCACCATGCCGAAGCAGTGGTAGAAGGGGACCGGGAGGCAGACCCGGTCCTGTTCGGTGTAGCCGATCAGCTCCCCCACGAAATAGCCGTTGTTGAGGATGTTGTGGTGCGAGAGGGTGGCGCCCTTGGGGAAGCCGGTGGTGCCCGAGGTGTACTGGATGTTGATCGGGTCGTCGCAGGACAACTCCGCCTCACGGGCGGCCAGTTGCTCCGGTGTCACGGTTCCGGCCATCGCCGTCAGTTCGTCCCAGGACGGGTCCCCGATGTAGTGGACGCCGCGCAGGGCGGGGCAGTTGGCGCGGACCTGGCCGACGAGCGCTCGGTAGTCGCTGGTGCGATGGGCGAGCGAGGCGACCAGCAGGGAGATCCCGGCCTGCTGGAGTACGTACTCCAGTTCGTGTGCCCGGTAGGCGGGGTTGATGTTGACCATGACGGCGCCTATGCGGGCCGTCGCGTACTGGACGAGCACCCACTCGGGGCAGTTGATGGCCCAGATGCCGACCCTGTCGCCCTTGGCCACGCCGGACGCCATCAGCCCGCGGGCCAGTTCGTCGACCGCGACGGCGAATTCGGCGTACGTCCAGCGCCGCCCGGATGCCACGTCGACCAGCGCCTCGCGCTCCGGAAACGCCGCTGTCGCCCGGTCGAGGTTGGCCCCGATGGTGTCACCGATGAGTTCGGTGGTGCTCGTGCCGTGGGCGTACGACAGCGCGCTCATCGCAGGTCTCCCTCGTTGTACTCGGTGCCGGTCCCCTGGGCAGTGCGCTCCCGCAGCTCGATCCGGCGGATCTTGCCGGAGACGGTCTTGGGCAGTTCGGCGAACTCCAGCTTGCGCAGCCGCTTGTACGGGGCGAGCACGGCCCGGGAGTGCTCGAACAGCACCTTGGCCGTGTCGGGTCCGGGCTCCCAGCCCTCCGCCAACGTGATGTACGCCTTCGGCACAGCGAGCCGCACCGGGTCCGGCGAGGGCACGACCGCGGCCTCGGCGACGGCCTCGTGCTCCAGCAGCGCGCTCTCCAGTTCGAACGGGGAGATCTTGTAGTCGGATGCCTTGAAGACGTCGTCGGCGCGGCCGACATAGGTGATGTAGCCGTCCTCGTCGCGGGAGCCGATGTCGCCGGTGCGGTAGTAGCCGCCGGCCATGGCCTTGGCCGTACGCTCCGGGTCGCCGTGATAACCGGTCATCAGGCCGACCGGCGCGGCGGACAGGTCCAGTGCGATCTCCCCCTCGTCGACGCCCGGCGCCCCGGTGACCGGGTCGAGCAGCTCGACCTTGAAGCCGGGGCTCGGCCGGCCCATCGAACCGGCCTTGAGCCGCTGGCCCGGCGTATTGGCCACCTGGACGGCGGTCTCCGTCTGGCCGAAGCCGTCCCGGATGGTGACACCCCAGGCGCGCCCGACCTTCTCGATGACCTCCGGGTTGAGCGGTTCCCCGGCGGCCACGACCTCGCGCGGCGGGGTCTTGAGCTGGGTGAGATCGGCCTGGATGAGCATGCGCCACACGGTCGGCGGGGCGCAGAAGCTGGTCACCGACGAGCGGTCCATCTCCGCCATCAGCCGGGCCGCGTCGAAGCGGGTGTAGTTGAAGATGAAGACGGTCGCCTCGGCGTTCCACGGCGCGAACAGGTTCGACCAGGCGTGCTTGGCCCATCCCGGCGAGCTGATGTTGAGGTGTACGTCGCCCGGCTTGAGCCCGATCCAGTACATCGTGGCCAGATGGCCGACCGGGTAGGACACATGGGTGTGCTCGACCAGCTTGGGGCGTGCGGTGGTGCCGGAGGTGAAGTACAGCATGAGCGGTTCGCCGGCGTCGGTCTCCCGGTCCGCGGTGAAGGTCTCCGGCTGCTCGTCGGCGCCCCGGTAGGACAGCCATCCATCGGCGTCGCCGCCGATGACGATACGGGTGTAGTCGCCGGGCACCTCGTCGAACTTCGCGGTCTCCTGCGCGCGCACCAGGACATGGCGGACCCTGCCCCGGTCGATCCGGTCGCGCAGATCGGCCGGGCCGAGCAGCGGGGTGGCCGGGATGACGACGGCGCGCAGCTTCATCGCGGCGAGCGCCGTCTCCCACAGCTCGACCTGGTTGCCGAGCATGACGAGGATCCGGTCGCCCTCGCGTACGCCCTGGGCGCGCATCCAGTTCGCGGCCTGGTTGGAGCGGGCGGACATCCGTGCGAAGGACATCACGGTGCGGCTGCCGTCCTCCTCCACGATGTGCAGGGCGGGGCGGTCGTTGTTCTCGGCGATGGCGTCGAACCAGTCGAGCGCCCAGTTGAAGTGGGCGGAGCGGGGCCACTCGAACCCGGCGTACGCCGTCTCGTAGTCCTCGCGATGCTTCAGCAGAAAGTCCCGGGCGGCCCGGAATGTCTCCGTGGCGCTGGTTGCCGGCATGTGCCCTCCTCGGTGCTGACCGTTCCTTTAACATCATGTGAACAGTGACCCAGCTCTCACTACCCCCGAACGGGGGTGGACCCCCGAACGGACGGAGAGGCGGCGTGCCGGAACCGGGCGAGGCCACCGAGATGCAGGCGGCGCTGCTGAGGCTGCGCCGCACCAGTGGGCTGCCCGTGGTGTTCGGCGGGCTGCTCTCCGACGCGCGGCACGCGCGGATCGCCGAGCTGAACGGGGCGCACACCGCGTCGCTGCGCGGGCTCGTCATCTCGGCGGGCAGCGGGCTCGGTGGGAAAGCGATCGCGCTGGCCAGGCCGTGCGCGGTGTCCGACTACCCGGTCGCGCGGCACATCAGTCACGAGTACGACACCGCGGTGGCCGCCGAGGGGCTGCGCTCGGTCCTCGCGGTGCCCGTCGTCGTACGCCGCAAGGTGCGGGGTGTGCTGTACGGGGCGCTGCGCGAGCCGCTCACGCTGGGCGACCGAACATTTGACGCGGCGGCGGCCGCCGCGCGTGATGTGGAGCAGGCGCTGGTCGTACGGGACGAGGTGCAGCAGCTCCTGGCGACGACCAGGGAGCAGGCAGCCGAACCGGGCGCGGGCCCCGGCACCTGGGAGGACGTCCGGGAGGCGCACCGGGAGCTGCGTGCGCTGGCCCCGAAGATCGTCGACCCGGCGCTGCGCGGCGAACTGCTCGCGGTGTGCGGGCGGCT
>DATCWZ010000005.1:0-2541 GCA_036566065.1 Streptomyces sp.
GCGAAGGCGAAGGCCGAGGCCAGGGCCAAGCGCGAGGCCGAGGCTCGCGCCCGGGAGGCCGAGGCGCGTGCCGCACGCGCCGCCGAGCGTGCCCGGCTGAACGCCTTCCACCTGCCGGTCGCCGGTTCCTACGTCACCACCAGCTACCGGGCCGGCGGTGCGCTGTGGTCCTCCGGCAGCCACACCGGGATCGACTTCCACGCCGCGTCCGGCAGCTCCGTCGTCGCCGTGGGCGCCGGTACGGTCGTCGAGGCCGGCTGGGGCGGCGCGTACGGCAACAACATCGTGCTGCGGATGACGGACGGCACGTACACCCAGTACGGCCACCTCTCCTCCATCGGCGTCTCGGTGGGCCAGAGCGTCACCTCCGGCCAGCGGATCGGCCGCTCCGGTGCGACCGGCAACACCACCGGCCCGCACCTGCACTTCGAGGCGCGGACCACCCCGGCGTACGGCTCCGACATGAACCCCGTCGCCTACCTGCGCGCACACGGCCTGCACATCTGACCCGGTGCCTGCTCCTGGAACCGCTCGGCGCGGCACACGCCGCGCAGCGCCCTGTCACCAAACGAAAAGGCCGCGGCTCCCGGCAGAGGGGGTCACGGCTCTTTCGCGGAAATAGTTCCGGCTGATGAGATACGTACCGGAATCAGACGGTCTCCGGAAGCTCGTCGAGCCCCTCGGCCACCAGCTTGGCCAGCCGGTCGAGTGCCGCCTCGGAGTTGTCCGCGGCGGACGCGAGCACGATCTCCTCGCCGCCCCGCGCACCCAGGCCGAGCACGGCGAGCATCGAAGCGGCGTTCACCGGGCTGCCGTCGGGCTTGGCGATCGTCACCGGGACGCCGGAGGCCGTCGCGGCACGGACGAAGATGGAAGCGGGGCGGGCGTGCAGGCCCTCGGCCCAACCGACGTTGACGCGGCGCTCAGCCATGGTTCTGCCCTTCACGAATCAATGGTTGTCTAGACCAGTCTCTCATGCGTGCCATGGTGCTGTGCCCGGCCTCCCTGGCGGCAGCCGTAGGCTTTGACCATGGAGCTCACGCCGGAGCAGAGTCCGCATCACGCGTACCCCGACCACTGGGAAGCGGACGTGGTGCTGCGTGACGGCGGTACCGCGCGGATCAGACCCATCACCGCGGACGACGCCGAGCGGCTGGTCAGCTTCTACGAACAGGTCTCCGACGAGTCGAAGTACTACCGCTTCTTCGCCCCGTATCCGCGTCTCTCCGCCAAGGACGTCCACCGCTTCACCCATCACGACTACGTCGACCGGGTGGGTCTCGCCGTCACCGTGAGCGGCGAGATCATCGCGACCGTCCGCTACGACCGGATCAACGAGCATGGCAGACCCGCCTCCGCCCCCGCCGACGAGGCCGAGGTCGCCTTCCTCGTCCAGGACGCCCACCAGGGACGCGGTGTGGCATCGGCGCTGCTCGAACACATCGGCGCGGTCGCCCGCGAGCGGGGCATCCGCCGCTTCGCCGCCGAGGTGCTGCCGGCCAACAACAAGATGATCAAGGTGTTCCGGGACGCCGGGTACACCCAGCAGCGCAGTTTCGAGGACGGCTCCGTCCACCTCACCCTGGATCTGGAACCCACCGCCGAATCCCTCGCCGTGCAGCGCGCCCGCGAGCACCGCGCCGAGTCCCGCTCGGTGCAGCGGCTGCTGTCCCCGGGCTCCGTCGCCGTCATCGGCACCGGCCGGGCACCCGGAGGAGTGGGCCGTACGGTGCTGCGCAACCTCCTCGATTCCGGCTTCACCGGACGTACGTACGCGGTGAACCGGGCCTTCCCCACCGACACGGCCGCCATCGAGGGCGTCCCGGCCTACCGTTCCGTCGGAGAGATCGGTGAGCGGGTCGACCTCGCGGTCGTCGCCGTCCCCGCCGCCCGGGTGCCCGAGGCCGTCGCCGACTGCGGCGAGCACGGCGTCCAGGGACTCGTCGTCGTGACCGCCGGTTACGCGGAGAGCGGCGCCGAAGGACGGGAGCGGCAGCGCGAACTGGTCCGGCAAGCACGTTCGTACGGAATGCGGATCATCGGACCGAACGCCTTCGGGATCATCAACACCGCCGATCGTGTACGGCTCAACGCCTCCCTCGCCCCGGAGTCGCCCGACGCGGGCCGGATCGGCCTGTTCACCCAGTCCGGCGCGATCGGCATCGCCGTCCTGTCCGGGCTTTACCGGCGCGGCGCGGGTCTCTCCACCTTCATCTCCGCAGGCAACCGGGCCGATGTCTCGGGCAACGACCTGCTGCAGTACTGGGTCGAGGACCAGAACACCGATGTGGCCCTGCTGTACCTCGAATCGCTCGGCAACCCGCGCAAGTTCACCCGCCTCGCCCGGCGTACGGCGGCGGTGAAGCCGGTGGTCGTGGTGAAGGGCGCCCGGCACAGCGGATCCACCCCGCCCGGCCACACCGTCCCGTTCAGCCGGATCCCCGAGGCGACGGTTTCCGCGCTGATGCGGCAGGCGGGCGTGATCCGGGTCGACACCGTGACGGAACTGGTCGACGCGGGCCTGCTCCTCGCCGACCAGCC
>DATCWZ010000781.1:0-2321 GCA_036566065.1 Streptomyces sp.
CGCCCCCTGGGCGTACCGCTGCCCCCGGCGCACAAGCCGCTCGACGCGGCGGCGCCGCGCAGTGTGCAGATCCCGTCGATAGGGATCGAGGCGCCCGTCGTCCGGCGCGGCCTCGACTCGAGTGGAGCGATCACCCCGCCCCCGTACGAGAAACCGCAGACCGTCGGCTGGTACGCCAAGGGCACCCAGCCGGGCACCGAGGGCGCCGCGCTCTTCGTAGGCCACGTCGACACCAGGACGAAACCGGCCGTCTTCTACGGGCTCAGCGCGGCCCGCCCCGGCGCGAAGGTCGAGGTGAACAGGGCCGACGGCACGGTCGCCGAGTTCACCATCGACGACGTGCAGGTCTTCACCCGCGAACGCTTCGACGCCGCGAAGGCGTACGGCCCGCGCAAGGACGGGCGCGCCGAGCTGCGGCTGATCACCTGCGGCGGTACGTACGACCACGCGGCGCACGAGTACACGGCCAATGTCGTCGTCTCCGCGTACCTGACCGGTGAGAAGGACCGCGCCTGACGACACCTGGCCCGGCCGGCGGCCCGCTCCCCCTCGGGTTCGCCGGCCGGACCGGTCCTCGACCATGGACACCCGGACTGCGGGAGAAGCCCGGCGCCGCACGGGAGGTCGGGAGGTACGTGGCACGTGGTTCCGCCACTGTAGGGCGGGCGGCGGCGCGGCCCGGAGAGTTTTTGACAAGCTGTCCGGATCCGGGGGAGGCGCCGGGACCGCGGCACGCTGTGTCAGAGCGAGTGCGGATGTACGGCAGGTGCGCCGACGGGCCCGGGCGCGCGATGGCGGTGCTCGGTACGGTTCTGCTGCTGGCGGGTGTTCGTCATCCGGCGGCGGGGGACGCCGACAAGCCCGCCGCGATCGCTCAGCAGCCCGCGGGCCGCGATCCGGTCGACGGCGGCGATCTGCACCGCGTAGGCGTTCTCCAGCCCGGTTGTTGCCTGGGGCAAACCGGTACGGTGACAGTGAATGACGTGTTCAACGATGTGGGCAGTGCCCGGTTGACGCTCGCCGTGGTACTCCTCACTCTGGTAGATGGAGGGGTCGCCAACGGGAGCGGTGTGTGGTGGATGGGCAAGGTGAGCTTCCCCGACTGCTGACGGCGGCGGAGACCGCGGCGCCGGTGGAGGCCGTCGACGTGGTCGCCGGGGACCTTCTGCGGCGTTTCGGCGCCACGCGGGTCTCGTTCCTCATCGTGGACCTGACCGGGAGAGCGGTGGTGCCGCTGTCCACGGCCTCGCGGGCGAAGGCAGGGGCCGGGCGGCAGGCGGACAGAATCGACCTGTTCGGCAGTGTCTACGAGCATGTGGTACGCACCCAGCAGCCATACCAGGAGACGACGGACCAGGGCGAGCGGGTGATCTTTCCGGTCACCAACCGCGGCGACGCCATCGGCCTGCTGGAACTCTTGCTGCCGGCCGGTCCCGGCCAGGAGGTGCTCAACGCGGTGGGCGAGGCCGCGCACCTCCTGGCCTACATCGTGATCGCCAACCAGCGCTTCACCGACCTCTACACCTGGGGGAGGCGCAGCAGGCCCCTCACCCTGGCCTCAGAGATCCAGCACCAGTTGCTGCCCCCCTCGCTCGCCTGCGAGGCGGCACAGTTCGCGTTGTGCGGGAATCTGGAGCCCTCCGAAGACGTCAGCGGCGACACTTTCGACTACATCCTCGACCGCGACACCCTTCATCTGTCCTTGACCGACACCATGGGCCACGACCTTCAGGCCGCGCTGTCGGCGACGGTCCTGGTGGGTGCCCTGCGCGGCGCCCGCCGCCAAGGGGCCGACCTCATGGAACAGGCCCGCCAAGCCGACCTGGCCCTGGCGGCCCACCGACCGAGCGGCCACGCGACCGGGCAGCTTGTGCGTATCGACCTTCACACCGGGCGAGCCGAGCTGATCAACGCGGGCCACCCCCGGCCGCTGCGCATGCGCGATGGGACGGTGGAGGAGATCGCCTTGGAGGCGGACCAGCCCTTCGGACTGCCCATGGCCATCCTCCATCCTCACCACGTCCAGGAGCTCGACCTGCGTCCCGGCGACCGGTTGATCATGCTCACTGACGGCATGCTCGAACGCGGCGCGGAGAAGGTGGATCTGCCCGCCCTTGTGAGGGACACCCGGCATCTGCACCCCCGGGAGACCGTGCTGACGCTGAGCACCGCAGTCCTGGACGCGGCCGGCGGCCATCTGGAAGACGACGCCACGGTGATGTGCCTGGACTGGCACGGCCCCCAGGAGACCCAGCGGCACGTCGGCTCCGGCGCGGACATCCAGCAGGCCTCACCCCGCCGCACGAAGCGCTAGTTGTTCT
>DATCWZ010000352.1:0-4838 GCA_036566065.1 Streptomyces sp.
GGGCGGCCGCACTGCGCCCCGTGCCCTCGTGGGCCCTGGCCAGCCAGTAGCGCAGCTCCTTGCGCTGCGGCTGCTCGCTGCGGCAGCGCATCAGGGCGGCGGAAAGCAGGGGCTCGGCCTGCCCGTACATCTCCAGGCGCACCCGTGCCATCCCGCCGAAGAGACCCGCTTCGATCCCGAGCAGCGGATCGTCGATGAGCTGCTCCGTGGTGCGTACGAGCTGCTCCCAGTCCTTGACCAGATACGAGCGGCAGGCGTGCAGGAACCGCACATGCGCGTCGGTGTCGATCGGCGGCAGCCCGGCGAGGGCCCGGTCCAGCTCCGGCACATGGCGGCCGTCCAGCCAGTGCGAGGCGTGCGCGAGGAGCAGGTCGCGCGGGCTCTCCAGCACGGGCTGCACCCACCAGCCCAGCCAGTACCAGGAGTTGAGTGTGCGTCGGTGACGGGCCCGCTGCTCGCCGAAGCGGTCCCGGTGGCGGTACATGCGTAACAGCGCCGTGGTGGTGTCGATCCGCAGCGCGTGCAGGCCGAGCCAGCCGTCCGCCATGCCGGGGTCCAGCCGCACGGCCGCCCGGAACTCCTCCTCGGCCTGTGGGTAGGCGCCCATGGTGTAGGCGTCCACCCCGCGCAGCCAGGCGAGGTCGGCCGGGGCCTGTGTGCCCTGTGTGCCGATGTCCATCAGGTCCCCCACAAGCCGTACCCCTGGATGTCCCGCCCGCACAGCATGCCCATCCGGGCGCGGTCAATCACTGTGCCGAGGGCGGGAATTGACCGCACCGGAGTGCATCGTACCTGCACAGGGAGTGAGCGGCTAAGGGCGTTGCCGGCGCATCACGGCCGTGACCCACCGTGAGCGCGGTCCGCCGCGTGGTGCCGTGGGAGGTGTACGGGAGCAGAGCGAAGCCCCCGATCACGGGGGAACAACCGGGGGCTTCGCGTCCATGGAGGGCTCCGAAAAAGCCGCACATCGAGAACGTAAGACCTGTACCGGCCACCGGTCAAGCCGAGTTGGGGCACTTGCCGGGCGGCGTCCGGCCGCTCAGCGGGGCGGCACATTCCGTTCACCATGAGTGACGGAACAGTTCGTTCCTGTTCCTTTTCGGAGCCCATCCAGCCACTCGTAACCCTCCGGCACCTGCCGTATCACCGTGTCCACGAAGGGAAGTGAGGGGTCGTCGGCGAAATGCCGCTCCTCGGCGGCGGTCCAGCCGTCCCAGAACTCCGCGAGCGCCGGACCGTCGCGGCGCCTGCCGCGCGCCCAGGCCCGCTCCCTGTCCATATCCATCCACAGCAGACGCGCGAGCGCGGGCCGTACGCACCGGCGGCCCGCTCCCACGCCCTCGACCAGCACCACACCCGCGGGCTCCAGCGTCCGCGCGGGGCCGAAGCGCCGGGCCGTCCAGTCGTACGGCGCGTAGCGCGCGCTGTCCCCCCGCGAGAACGGTTCGAGCACCTGCTCCCGCAGTCGGTCCGTCCAGGCGAAGAACGCGCCATGGCTGGCCAGATCGTCCAGATGCAGCACAGGCGCACCGCCCAGGGCCGACGCCAGCCGGGCGGCGAAGGTGCTCTTGCCCGAGCCCGCGTGCCCGTCGACCGCGACAAGTCGCACCGGCCCGCAGGACGGCGGCAGCGCGCGCAGGCGGAGGGCGTGGTCGGCCAGGTCGTTCATGCCCCCCACCCTATGAGCCGGTGCCGACCGGCCGCAGGTCACGCCAGTGGACCAGACCAATATTGGTTCTGCGGCGCGAGTCGAATCACTGGCCCGGACCGCCCACGACCCGCGATAGTTGGCCCACTGATCGCCGCCCGAAGCACCGATCCGCAGATGATGACCGGGGGTCTCACCCATGACCAGTCCGACTTCACGCAGAACCATGCTGAGCGCCGCACTCGCGGTCGCGGCCGGCGCCGGAACGGTGGCCTCCGCGGCCCCCGCGTCGGCAGCGTCCGTCTCCGACTTCGCCCGTACCCGTCCCTCCCCGACACCGGCCTCACTCGTGGACAACCACTTCTGGAGTACGTACACCGACTGGCGCTGCGGCTCCGGCGCCGGAACACGCGCCGTCCCGGGCCGCAGACCCGGCCTGGTCATCGCCGCGCCCGCCGGGCGTACCGAATACACCGACCCGCACACCGGCACCACCACCCCCTGGGAGTACGCGACCTGGACCTCGCCCGTCCACCGCTCGGCCGTCCCGGCCACCGAGGTGATCGCCTCCTGGAACGCCGCCACTCCGGCGGGCACCTGGATCCAGATCGAACTGCTCGGCCGCTACTCGGACGGCACCGACACCCCCTGGTACGTGATGGGCCGGTGGGCATCGGGCGACGGCGACATCCGCCGTACCTCCGTCGACGGCCAGAGCGACGGCAAAAGTTCGGTGTGGACCGACACCTTCTCGGTGGACGACGCGTCGAGCGGGCTGCGGCTGCTCTCCTACCGGCTCCGCCTCACCCTGTACCGGACACCGGGCAGCGGCCTCACGCCGACGGTCCACCGGCTCGGCGCCATGGCCTCGGACATCCCGGACCGCTTCACGGTCCCGGCCGGCACACCGTGCCTCGCCCGCGAACTTCCGGTGCCGCGCTACTCGCAGAACGTTCACGCGGGGCAGTACCCGGAGTACGACAACGGCGGCGAGGCGTGGTGCAGTCCCACCTCGTCGCAGATGATCATCGAGTACTGGGGACGGAAGCCGACTGCGGAGGACCTGGCCTGGGTGAAGCCCGGCCTGGCCGACCCGCAGGTGTGTCATGCCGCCCGTTACACCTTCGACTATCAGTACGACGGCTGCGGCAACTGGCCGTTCAACGCCGCCTACGCCGCCACGTACGAGGACATGAGCGCGGCCGTCACCCGGCTCGGCTCACTCCGGGACGTGGAGAGGCTGGTCCGCGTGGGCATCCCCGTGATCACCTCGCAGTCCTTCCTCAAGGAGGAGCTGACCGGAGCCGGCTACGGCACCTCGGGCCACCTGATGACGGTGATCGGCTTCACGGCCGACGGAGACGTAATCGCCAACGATCCGGCATCACCCAGCGACGACGCGGTACGCCGCGTCTACCTGCGGCGCGAGTGGGAGACCATCTGGCTGCGCACCAAGCGCTACGACGCGAACGGCAAGGTCAGAAGCGGCACGGGCGGCGTCTGCTACCTCTTCTGGCCCACCCGCCCCACCCCGTCCCAGCACCACGTTCTGCGCGGGCTCGGCCTGCTGTAGGCCGCCGCTCTCCGGGCCGCCGTTCGCGTCCGTGAACCAGCATGGACGCGAACGGCGTTGAGGGGCCCGTGGAGGACCGGACCGGGGCGGCGGTGACGGGGGGCGCATTTATCGGGCATACTCAAGCCGCCACAGCCGCAGGCCGGTGCCTCTCGTGATCCGAGCAGGCAGGATCGGCTGAGGAGCACATACGTCCGGGCTCGGCCCGGGATCACCCGGCGGCGCCGCACACACCCCGCGCGCGCGACCGCCGCAACGCCCGACAGGGAGGAGAGCGCCGTCATGCCCGACCGTGCCCCGCAGCCGGTGGAACGCCGTCTGCCCACCGAGGAGTCCCGGCAGCTCATCGCGCTCGTTCGCGATATCGCGTCCAAGGAGATCGCTCCCCGGGCCGCCGAGGAGGAGGAAGCGGGCCTGTTCCCGCGCGAGGTCTTCACCCTGCTCTCCGAGTCGGGAATGCTCGGACTGCCGTACGACTCCGCTCTCGGCGGCGGCGACCAGCCGTACGAGGTGTACCTCCAGGTCCTGGAGGAGCTCGCCACCGCGCGGCTCACCGTCGGCCTCGGCGTCAGCGTCCACTCCCTGGCCTGCCACGCGCTCGCCGGATTCGGCACCGCGGAGCAGCAGGCCGCACACCTTCCGGCCATGCTCTCCGGCGGTCTGCTCGGCGCCTACTGCCTCTCGGAGCCCGCGTCTGGCTCCGATGCCGCCTCGCTCCGTACGAAGGCCGTACGCGACGGTGACGACTGGGTCATCACCGGGACCAAGGCGTGGATCACGCATGGCGGGATCGCCGACTTCTACACGGTCCTGGCCCGTACCGGAGCCGAGGGCCCGCGCGGCATCACCGCGTTCCTGGTCCCCGGCGACGCGGCCGGACTGAGCGCGGCGCTGCCCGAGAAGAAGATGGGCATGAAGGGCTCGCCCACCGCGCAGCTCCACTTCGACGCGGTACGGGTGTCCGACGACCGCCGTATCGGGAACGAGGGCCAGGGCTTCAGCATCGCCCTGTCCGCCCTCGACTCGGGGCGGCTGGGGATCGCTGCCTGCGCCATGGGTGTCGCCCAGGCGGCGCTGGACGAGGCGGTTCGGTACGCCACCGAGCGGCGCCAGTTCGGCCGCCCCATCGCGGACTTCCAGGGGCTGCGCTTCATGCTCGCCGACATGGCCACCCGCATCGAGGCGGGCCGCGCCCTGTATCTGGAGGCAGCGCGGCTGCGCGACGCGGGCCTGGCCTTCTCACGGCAGGCGGCGATGGCCAAGCTGTTCTGCACGGACACGGCCATGCAGGTGACCACCGACGCCGTCCAGGTGCTCGGCGGCTACGGCTACACCCTCGACTTCCCCGTCGAACGGCTGATGCGGGAGGCCAAGGTGCTGCAGATCGTCGAGGGCACCAACCAGATCCAGCGCATGGTCATCGCCCGCCATCTCGCGGGCCCCGAGACGCGCTGACCGCCGGGTGCGGTCCGCACCACGGGGACGAAGGCCGTCGTGGTGCGGCGCGGAAGGGCCGCCAAGCAGGGTTCAGGCGGCGCGGCGCTGGGCCTGCGGGAACCGCATCGGCCGTGAGCCGGGACCGCCGGCGTGCGAGAAGGGCCGCATCCGCCAGTCGAA
>DATCWZ010000788.1:0-2943 GCA_036566065.1 Streptomyces sp.
TCCGGCGGCCAGGCCCAGCGCGTCGCACTGGCCCGCGCGCTGGCCGCCCGGCCCCGCCTTCTGCTCCTGGACGAGCCCCTCGCCTCGCTCGACCAGACCACCCGGGCACATGTCCGCCACGCCCTGCGCCGCCATCTGGACGGCTTCGGCGGGGTCTGCCTGATCGTCACTCACGACCCCGTCGAGGCCCTGTCGCTGGCTGACCGGGTCCTCGTACTCGACAACGGCCGCGCCCTGCAGGACGCACCGCCCGCCGAGGTCACCCGCCACCCGCGCTCCCCCTGGGTGGCCAGGATGCTCGGCCGCAACGCATGGTCCGGCACCGCCACCGCCGACGGGCTCGCCCTGCCCGGCGGAGGGCTCCTGGTCGTCGCCGATCCGCTGCCGCCGGGCACCCGGGCCCTCGCGGTCATCGCCCCGGAAGCCGTCTCCGTACACCGCGAGAAGCCCGGCGGCAGCCCGCGCAACATCTGGCCGGGCACCATCCGGGAAATCACCGCCGGAGGCAGCCGGCTGCGCCTGCTCATCGCCTCCGGGCAGACACCCGACCTGGTCGCGGAGATCACCCCGCAGGCGGCCACCGAGCTGGGCCTCGCGGACGGCGTGGCCGTCTGGACCAGCGTCAAGGCCACCGAGGCGACCATCATGCCGCTGTGATGCCGCGGGCCGCGGCGGGGCATATTAGGAGCGGTTACGTGGAACCGGTCTGAACATGACCGAAAGCGCAACTCCTCACATCTCGAACCCGCGTGTCACCGTGCTGGGAGTGCAGCCCGGCGACCCGCCCTTCCGCATCGTGGAGGTCGACGGAGAAATGGTCGGTGAGGCCACGACGATGACGGACGTCCTCTTCACCGCGGCAGCGGCCGGCGTCGTCATCCACGACCTCGACGACCCGTCCCTGGTCCGCTGGGTGGGCGGTGGCAAGTTCACCTGGACGCCGCACTGACACCTCGCGGCGTTCTCAGCCGCCCGCCCGCTCGCCCGTCCGCTCGCCCGTCCATGGATCGAGACCGGCTTTGCGGCGCGCCCGCTGCACGGTCCGGCTGACGAAGTCGTGCGGCGGGCGGCTCACGACCCCGCTGACACTGATCGGGACCCCGTCGAATCCGCCCGCGAGCAGCCTGCGGAGGAATTCGGCCATCCCGAACCGGTACAGCGCGAACGTCGGCACGGTGTGGCGGCCGCACACCACCACGGGCCAGCGGTCCGGGTCCTCATCGGTCGTCAGCCAGCACAGAATGTCCGCCCCGGTCGTCACACCCCAGGCGAGCAGGGCATCGGGGTCGAGTTCCAGATCCGGTCCCGCGGGGTCCGCCCAGACCTCGTCCGCCTCGGTCCGCCATACCTGGCGTACGGCATCGGTCTCGTCCGCCATGGCATCGGCCCGCGCCCGGCCGCCGTCGCAGGCGCCGAGGGGCAGCGGCCGGTGTACGACGATCGCGTCGTCCACGGACCCTTCGCCATAGGCGGCCATGAACGCCTTGTAGTCGGAGGGGAAGCCCGCTCCCCAGCGCGCTTCGGCGGCGGCCCAGTCGACCTGCTCATCGACTCCGTACGTCATCGGCAGCAGCAGCGTCAGCGCTTCGAGGGGCGCGGGCATCACCGCCGCCCACCTCCCCGTACGACAGGGCGGCTCCCTAATATCCCGTCCACAACCACCATCGGCTCCCGCGCTTCCCGGGAGGACCCATGCCTCCCCTCCAGCCCAGCGCCCCACGCTTCACGAACATCACACTCCGTTTTGCCGAGACCGTAGTCAGGTCTCAGCATTCCGGGCATTTCGGCCCGGAAGGTCCGTCACATCACCAAAGCGTGAGGGCTTCGGCTTGAGTACGGTCTCTCGCTTCTGTCTGCCGCTGGTGCGGCAGGGTTGCGCCACCTGCCCGCCCCGCATCCGCCGTGCGGCGGGGGCGGGTGGCGCGGGTCTTCTGGTCGGCTCCACGAGGCTTCGACACCCGCTTGGGGGTGTCCTGGTCTCCGGCCACTCCGGTACCAGTTACTGCGGCTGCCGCGAGGGCGGCGAGGTTGAGTGCGGCGTTGTCGTCCCGGTCGATGACCAGGCCGCAGGCGTCGCATTCGTAGGTCCGGACGTGCAGCGGCAGCTTGGCTTTCACCGCGCCGCACCCGGAACAGGTCTTGGAGGAGGGATACCAGCGGTCGGCCACGACCGTGCGGGTGGCGTGGCGCTGACGGGTCTTGTAGCCGAGTTGGCGGCGGATCTCACCGAATCCGGCGTCGGCGATCCGGCGGGCCAGACGCCGGTTGCGGAGCATCCCGGCGACGTTGAGGTCTTCGACCACGACGGTGCCGTACTCGGCCGCCACGCTGGTGGTGAGCTTGTGCAGGGCGTCCTCGCGGAGGTTCGCCACCCGGTGGTGCACCTTGTTGCGGGCCGTGTTGGCCTTCTCCCACCGCTTCGACGGCGTGCGCCCGGTGCGCCGGTCGGGGCCGCGGCGTCGGGACACGATCCGGGAGGCGCGGCGCAGTTGCTTGCGGGCGGCGTCGTAGTGCCCGGGATTTGCGACGGTGCGGATCTCGCCCGTCGAGTCGGCCATGACCGCGAGGGTCTTCACGCCGAGGTCGATGCCGACGGCCACGTCCGGGCGGGCCACGCGTAGGAGGTCGCGCTTGACCTCGGTCTGGAAGGACACGAACCAGCGTCCGCGTTCGTGGCGGACGGTCGCGGACAGGATCCGGGCGGTCCCGGCCTGGACGCGGGCGAGGAGGCTGCTGGTGGGTTCGTGGGTGCGCAGTGTGCCCAGGCGGGGCAGGGTGACGTGCCGGCCACCCGCTTCGACGCGGATCGTGCCCGTGGTGAAGCGGCAGGCAAGACGCGCCTTCCGCTTCGACTTGAACCGCGGCGCGCCCATCCGCTTGCCACGCCGCTTGCCGTTCTTCGACTTCGCGTAGTTGTCGAACGCGGCGGCGGCGTTCGCGAGG
>DATCWZ010000793.1:0-2308 GCA_036566065.1 Streptomyces sp.
CGGGCCGTCGGTCGCCGCGCGGCCCCACAGCCACAGGCCGAGCAGGAGCACGGCCCAGGTGACGCCGGTGAGCAGCCGACCTGTCCCCGCCGAACGGTCCGGGGCGGACATGTCAGTCCTGCGCCGTTCGGCGGCGCCGGGCGCTACGGAGCGCGACGGCGAGGCCCGCGGCGACGGCCAGGGCGATACCGGTCACGGCCTGTGGGGTGCCGGGTCCGTCCTGCCGGGCGATGTCGGCGGTGCCACCGCCACCGGCCCGGACGGGCGCGACGGGCGTGGGTTCGCCGCGGCGGACGACCGTGACGGTGCCGGTGGCCTTGCCGTGGCCGTCCGCGCAGGTCACCCGGATGTCATACGTATGGGGCTCGGCGTCGGAGCGAATACGGGCCTCGGCGTAGAGCCCTTTGTCCCCGGCCGGGGCGAACCGCGCCTCGGAGACGAACGCTTCGGAGCTGCCTCGGGCCCACTTGCCTTTGCCGCAGGCGTCGACCCGGAGTTCCACCTCCTCGCCGGGGCTGATGGTGGAGGGTCTCACCGAGACCGATCCTTCGGACTCCTTGTGCGGGGAGTCGGCCAGCGCGGCGGGCGCGGACAGGGCTATGGCCGCGACCGCCGCTGCGGCACCGACCGTGATGGGCATTGAACGCATCGTGAACCTCCTATCCCGCAGGTTCACGCGTACGGCCGCGTCCCGCATCCCGAGACCCCCGGACGGGGGATGCTTGGTCGCACAGGAACCGAACACCGGCCGACGGTAGTGTCTACGGTGAGCGCAAGCCGCCTCGTTACATCGCGTCCGGCAGGAGATACGTCCCCATGGGAGAGCGCAAGCCGATCGAGTCGTGGCTGACCGACATGGACGGGGTGCTGATCCACGAAGGCACCCCGATCCCCGGCGCCGAGGAGTTCATCAAGCGCCTGAAGGAGTCGGGGAAGCCCTTCCTGGTGCTGACCAACAACTCGATCTACACCCAGCGTGACCTGCAAGCCCGCCTGGCCCGCATGGGACTCGACGTACCGAGCGAGAACATCTGGACCTCGGCCCTCGCCACCGCGCAGTTCCTGGCCGACCAGCGGCCGGGCGGTACGGCGTACGTGATCGGGGAGGCGGGGCTGACGACGGCCCTGCACGAGATCGGGTACGTACTGACCGACACCGACCCCGACTTCGTCATACTGGGCGAGACCCGGACGTACTCCTTCGAGGCCATGACCAAGGCGGTCCGGCTGATCAACGACGGTGCGCGGTTCATCGCCACGAACCCCGACGAGACCGGGCCCTCGACCGAGGGCGCGCTGCCCGCCACGGGCGCGGTCGCCGCGCTGATCACCGCCGCGACCCGCAAGAAGCCGTACTTCGTCGGCAAGCCGAACCCCCTGATGATGCGGGCCGGGCTGAACGCGGTCGGCGCGCACTCTGAGACCTCGGCCATGATCGGCGACCGGATGGACACGGATATCCTGGCGGGCCTGGAGGCCGGGATGCGGACCTTCCTCGTGATGACGGGCGTCACCAAGCCGAACGAGGTCGAGCGCTTCCCGTACGGGCCCTCGAAGGTCGTGGATTCGATCGCCGACCTGATCGCCTACATCTGATCGCAGCGGCGTTCAGCGGCGATTACGGCGCAAATGTCGGGCCCGGAGCAGGGCCGCCACCCCGCCGAACAGCAGCATCCCGGCCAACGGGGCGACCCAGGGCAGGAGTTGCTGTCCGGTGCGGGCGAGCTGGGGCAGGATGCCGTCCGGCTCACGGCCTGCCGCCTCGCCAGAGCCGCCGTCGACGATGACGAAGTGGTAGTCCGCCGACTCGCCGACCCACTCGCCGTCCGCCTTCGCGCCCTTCGTCGTGCGGCGCTGGACGATCGCGGCGTTCGCCGTGACCTTGCCCGGCAGGGTGCCGGAGGTGAACGCCATCCGGACCTCCACGGTGATCGTACGTTTCGCGGGCACCGTGAAGCCGGGGAAGACGTCGTCCGCGTCCTCGTCCCCGAAGACGCCGATTTGCTCGTCCCGGTCGGTGGTCTCCCAGGTGACCTGGTGCTCCTCCTCGGGGTGGGTCCGCTCGGTGAATTCGAGCTGGACCTGTCCGGAGGTCAGCTTGCGGTCCTCGTCGGTGAGCACCAGGACCGGGTGGATGTGACGGCAGGTCTCTGACGTGGTGTTGGTCAGGTCGAGGAACCACGTCCCGTAGCCCCCACCGGACGTGTACGTGTCCGGGCCGCCGTGGATCCGGGTGTCGATGGGGAAGTCGTCCGCGTCCGGATCGCCGCACTCGGGCTGCGCATCAGCCGGTACGGAGACGGGGGCG
>DATCWZ010000799.1:0-10253 GCA_036566065.1 Streptomyces sp.
CCCAGCCGGTACTCACCGGCCCGGCGATCGTGACCGCGAAGGACGTACCGCAGTTGGAGAAGTACACCGCGCGCGGCACCCGATGACACCCTGCCGCGCCGCCGCGCCGGGAGTGCGCTCCCGCCGGCTCCACCGGCTCCACCAGACAGCACACCAGGCAGAACAGCGGGCAGTACCAGAAGGGCACGACGTCGTGGCAAGGGTTCGGACAGGGATACGTGCGACGGGCGCACCGGCCGTCCGTACGGAACAACGGGGGGCCCGATGACAGCGACCGGGCAGTCGGCCGCGGCCCCGGCTGCGGCCGACGAACGGCTGCTGCGCGTCTCGCCGCTGCGCAGGCTGATGAACCGGCCCGAGCTCGGCTCCGTCGTCGGGGCCGTGGCCGTGTTCCTGTTCTTCGCGGTCGTCGCCGACCACTTCCTGCAGGCGTCGAGCTTCGGCACTGTGCTGTACGCGGCCTCCACCATCGGGATCATGGCCGCCCCGGTGGCCCTGCTGATGATCGGCGGCGAGTTCGACCTCTCCGCCGGTGTGATGGTCACCAGCGCCGCGCTGGTCTCCTCGATGTTCAGCTACCAGATGACGGCCAACGTCTGGGTGGGCGTTTTCGTATCGCTGCTGGTCACCCTGGGCTTCGGCGCCTTCAACGGCCTGGTGCTCACCCGCACCCGGCTGCCGAGCTTCATCATCACCCTCGGTACGTTCCTGATGCTGACCGGCCTCAATCTCGGCTTCACCAAGCTGATCAGCGGCACCGTCTCGACCAGGACCGTCAGCGACATGGCGGGCTTCGCCTCCGCCCGCAGCGTCTTCGCCTCGCAGATCACCATCGGTGACACCGAACTGAAGGTCACCATTCTGTGGTGGCTGGGCATCGTCGCCGTGGGCACCTGGATCCTGCTCCGTACCCGCTTCGGCAACTGGATCTTCGCGGTCGGCGGCGACGCCGACGCGGCCCGCGCGGTCGGCGTCCCGGTGACCCGTACGAAGATCGGCCTCTATCTGGGGGTCGCCTTCGCCGCCTGGGTCTCCGGGCAGCACCTGCTGTTCTCGTACGACGTGGTGCAGTCGGGCGAGGGCGTCGGCAACGAACTTACGTACATCATCGCCGCGGTCATCGGCGGCTGTCTGATCACCGGCGGCTACGGCTCCGCGATCGGCTCGGCGGTCGGCGCGATCATCTTCGGCATGACCAGCAAGGGCATCGTGTACGCGGAGTGGAACCCCGACTGGTTCAAGTTCTTCCTGGGAGCGATGCTGCTCCTGGCCACCCTGGTCAACGCCTGGGTACGCAAGCGCGCGGAGGCGACGAAATGACGGCCCACCCGGACCGGGCCCGGCGTGAAACGGCGCACCGGGCGCTGGTCGAACTGTCGGGCGTCAGCAAGTTCTACGGAAACATCAAGGCCCTGGAACATGTCTCGCTGGAGGTCCACGCGGGGGAGATCACCTGCGTACTCGGCGACAACGGCGCCGGAAAGTCCACCCTGATCAAGATCATCGCCGGGCTGCACCGGCACGACGCGGGCGACTTCCTCATCGAGGGCGAACAGACCGCTCTCGCCGGCCCGCGCGAGGCCCTAGACCGGGGCATCGCCACGGTCTACCAGGACCTCGCCGTCGTACCGCTGATGCCGGTCTGGCGGAATTTCTTCCTCGGCTCCGAGCCCACAACCGGCTTCGGCCCCTTCAAGCGGCTCGACGTACCGCTCATGCGGAGGACGACCCGCGCGGAGCTGCTGCGCATGGGCATCGACCTGCGCGATGTCGACCAGCCGATCGGCACCCTGTCCGGCGGCGAACGCCAGTGCGTGGCCATCGCCCGCGCCGTCCACTTCGGCGCGAAGGTCCTCGTCCTGGACGAGCCGACCGCGGCGCTCGGCGTCAAGCAGTCCGGAGTCGTACTGAAGTACGTCGCGGCGGCGCGGGACGCCGGGCTCGGCGTGGTCCTGATCACGCACAACCCGCACCACGCCTATCTGGTGGGGGACAGGTTCGTCCTGCTGAAGCGCGGCGCGATGTTCGGCAGCCACACCAAGGACGGCATCACGCTCGACGAACTGACCCGGCAGATGGCGGGCGGCAGCGAACTCGAGGAGCTCAGCCACGAGCTCGCACGAACCCCCGAACCGGACTTTCCGGGCCTCACCGAGAGTGCCGACGGCACCCCGTAGGACACACGAACACCCTGGGCCCCCGACCGGGGCACCGGTTCCGGGGGCGCGGGAATGGCAGAATCGAGCCCGGCGGACGCCGTCCGCCGCCGGAAGCACCATCCGCCGGCTCCCCGACCTGCGCAGGGACGATGAGCACGTACCGCGACTTCACACACCGCGGCTCCGCCCGCGCCACCGTCCTGCGGACCGTGGGCACCCGGGAGCGGCGCTCGCACCTCACGGCGCCCCGGGTCCCCACGGTCGGTATCGACATCGGCGGTACGAAAGTGATGGCGGGCGTCGTCGACGCCGACGGCACCATCCTGGAGCAGGTGCGCACCGAGACGCCGGACAAGTCCAAGAGCCCCAAGGTCGTCGAGGACACCATCGTGGAGCTGGTCCTCGACCTCTGCGACCGGCACGATGTGCACGCCGTCGGCATCGGGGCGGCGGGCTGGGTGGACGCCGACCGCTCGAAGGTGCTGTTCGCCCCGCACCTCGCCTGGCGCGACGAACCGCTCCGGGACGCCCTCGCCTCCCGCCTCGTCGTCCCCGTCATGGTCGACAACGACGCCAACACCGCCGCCTGGGCCGAATGGCGCTTCGGCGCGGGCCGCGGCGAGGACCACCTCGTCATGATCACCCTGGGTACTGGCATCGGAGGCGCGATCCTGGAGGACGGGCACGTCAAACGCGGCAAGTACGGCGTCGCCGGTGAGTTCGGCCATATGCAGGTCGTCCCCGGAGGGCACCGCTGCCCGTGCGGGAACCGCGGCTGCTGGGAGCAGTACAGCTCGGGCAACGCGCTGGTCCGCGAGGCCAGAGAGCTGGCCGTGGCGGACTCCCCCGTGGCGCACGGAATCCTCGAAAGGGTGAAGGGCAACATCCCCGACATCACCGGGCCGCTCATTACCGAACTGGCCCGCGAGGGCGACGCGATGTGCGTCGAGCTCCTCCAGGACATCGGCCAGTGGCTGGGCGTCGGCATCGCCAATCTCGCCGCCGCGCTCGACCCGTCCTGTTTCGTCATCGGCGGCGGTGTGAGCGCCGCCGACGACCTGCTGATCGGCCCGGCCCGCGACGCCTTCAAGCGCCACCTCACGGGGCGCGGTTACCGCCCCGAGGCCCGGATCGCCAAGGCCCAGCTCGGCCCGGAGGCCGGCATGGTCGGCGCCGCCGATCTGGCCCGTCTGGTGGCCCGCAGATTCCGCAGGACCAACCGACGCCGGGTCGAGCGGTACGAGCGGTACGCGCAGATGTACGACCAGGCCGCGAGCACCATCCGTAACACCCGCGGCACCCGCACGGCCGACTGACCACCGCTCTCCGTACCGCATCTCCGAGGGATCACCGACCATGACCGCAGCCGGGCACGATGTCGTGCCGCGCCGTTCCTCCGCGCCGGGCGACGGCGACAGTACGCCTCCGCAGGACCGGCGCCGCGTCTTCCGCAGACGGCTGATCACGGCGACCATCATCGTGCTGCTCATCGGCATCCCGGCCGGCTACCTGGTCATCGCCGCGACCCAGAGCCGCCGCTCCGGCCAGGACAAGGAGGCCGAGGCCGCCGCGCAGGGGCTGCGCGAGGAGTGGCCGTCCGGAATGCTGCGCCGGATCTTCGAGGTCCCGGTCCCCGGCAACGCGGCCGGAGTCCAGTACTACGAGACCAACAACTGGAAGGCCAGCCGGATGTACGTGAAGTTCCGTACGACATCCGCGGGGCTCGACCGCTTCCTGACCGGGGTCGGGACGGGGCGTGCCGCCCTGAAGACCGGCGCGGTGACCATCAACGAGCGGGACATCAAGATCACCGGCTGGTACTTCGGACCCGGTGTCGAATGGGCCGGCACGGTCCACACGAACAAGGACCCGCGCCCCACGCAGCACATCACGGTCAATATGACCGACCCGGCCAGTCCCGTCGTGTACGTCGTCTCCGCGGCGGCCCCCTGACCAGAGACCGGCGGGCGGCCCGGCAGGCGTTTCCAAGTCGCGGGCCGGGGCAGGACGGCGTGCACTGGTACTACGCACGGCCTCGTTCCCTGCGACGGGAGTACTGACGATGACGACCGGCGACCATGGCCAACAGAACCCGGTGACCAAGCACCCGCAGCCCGACTTCCCTCACCAGGAGCAGCCGGTTCCCGGCTGGACGGGCCCGATGGACCCGCCGCCCGACCACGGTGAGGAGTCCTATGAGGGACAGGGGCTCCTGACCGATCGCAAAGCAGTGGTGACCGGCGGAGACTCCGGCATCGGGCGTGCCGTCGCGCTCGCCTACGCGCGTGAGGGCGCCGATGTGCTCTTCAGCCATCTGGGGCCGGAGGGGGAGGACGCCCGTGAAACAGCGCGGCTTGTCGAGGCCGCGGGGCGCCGGGCCGTACCTGTCGAGTGCGACGTCCGCGAGGAGTCGCAGTGCGGGCAGCTCATCGAGCGAGCCGTGACGGAGTTCGGCCGCGTCGACGTCCTGGTCAACAACGCCGCGTATCAGATGTCTCAGCCCGACGGCATCGGCGCCATCACCACGGAGCAGTTCGACCGGGTCGTACGTACCAACCTCTATGGCATGTTCTGGCTGTCCAAGATGGCGCTTCCCCACATGCCCAAGGGCGGATGCATCATCAACTCCGCCTCGGTCCAGGCGTACAAGCCCAGCCCGCACCTGCTCGACTACGCCATGACCAAAGGCGCGATCGTGACCTTCACGCAGGGGCTCGCCCAGATGGTGGCCGAGGACGGCATCCGGGTCAACGCGGTCGCCCCAGGCCCGGTCTGGACGCCGCTGATCCCGGCGACGATGCCCGACACCGCCTCGTTCGGCAAGCAGTCCCCCCTCGGGCGGCCGGCGCAGCCCGCGGAAATGGCCCCGTGCTACGTCTTCCTCGCCTCTCCGCGGGCGAGTTACATCACCGCAGAGGTCCTCAACGCCACCGGAGGGACGCCGCTTCCCTGACCCGGCGCGGGCTTCAGCCGATCTTTCGGCCGGCAAGCGGTGCGGTGTCCTCACCGGCACCTTCGCGTACGCCGCGCAGGAAAGCGTTCAGCGCGTCCTCCGCCGTGTGGACGGGCTGCCAGCCCAGCAGATCGCGGGCCCGGCCGGAGTCGAGTACGGGCAGCCTCAGCACCGCGTCGAACAGGTGCGGGGAGGCGGGCACCGCATGGGCCCGCCAGGCGCCCGCGAGCACCGTCCGCACCAGCGCCCTGGGCATCCGTACGATCCGGGTGCCGAGCATGCCCGCCAGGGCGCGGGCGTCGATGACGGGGCCCGCCGCCAGGTTGAAGGGTCCGCGTACGTCACGCAGAACGGCGAGCCGGTACGCCTCGGCGGCATCCTCGGTGTGCAGTACCTGGAAACGCAGCCCTTCGAGGTCGGGTACGACGGGCAGCAGGTCGGGGCGGAGGAGGGTGCCAGGGACCCAGCGGCCGGCGAAAATCCGTCGCTGTTCGGGCGCGGCCGTCTCCTTGAAGAGGAAACCCGGGCGCATACGGACCACCCGGATCTGCGGGTGCCGCAGCTCGAAGGCATCGAGCACACGTTCCAGGTATGCCTTCTCCCGGCAGTACGCCGCGTCCGGCCAGCCGTCCGTCGGCCAGTCCTCGCCGACACCGGGTTCGCTCTTGGGGCCGGGAGAGTAAGCACCCACGGACGAGGCGTGTACGAGGGCGGGCACCGCGCTGCGCGCCACGGCGCGGAAGACCCGCTGGGAACCCAGGACATTGCTCTGCCACGTCACCACCGGGTCGTGGGTGGGCTGGAAGCGCCACGCCAGGTGGACCACGGCGTCGGCGCCGCGCATGAGGTGAGCGAGCCTGTCCTCGCTGTCGGCCCGCGAGAGGTCGACGGTGTCCCACTCCACCTTCGGGATCTCCTTCGCGGGCCTTCTGCGGGCCAGCGCCAGGACGGAGGTGATGTCCGGGTCCCTTGCCAGCGCGCCGACCACGCTCGTCCCCACATTGCCGGTGGCCCCGGTGACCACCACCCGCTTGCCCCGGCGCCGGCTGTTGTCCTCCATGCGAGCCACCTCTACTTCTCGGGGTCGTGGCCCCAGTTCATCAGCGAGTACCGCCAGCGGGTGTCGCTGACGTCGCCTTCGGGGCGCTGCGCCATGTGGCGCCGTACATAGCCGGTGACCTTGCGCATGTGGGCCAGGTCGCTGTCGCTCAGGTCGTCCTTCCGGGAGCGCAGCAGCTCCACGATCCGGCGGCCGGAGGCGTGACCGACGGACTCCCCGGCGCCGTCCTTCTGCCCCACGTCGCGGGACCGGTCGGTGTCCAGCCATTTCTCCAGCTCGGCGGCCGTCATATTGACCGCCTCACTGAAGCGGTCGAGCGTCTCCTGACGGTCCGCGTCGTTCGCGCTGCTCATGAGCCGCCCTTCTTCTTGCGCAGTGACTCCGGCTTGTGCACGGCGTTCCGGCCCGACTTGTCGCTCCGCACCTCGTACTGCGGCTCGTCGTCGGAGGCGTCCACGGTCCGGCCCGCCGCCTCGGTCCGCCCATCGATCTTCCGGGTGACGGTTCCTTCGACCTCCTGGCCGTGGCTCTGCCAGGTGACGTCGTCGCCCTTGGTGAGCTTCTTGTTCTTCTTCGCCATGGTGACTTCCCTTCCGGCCGCCGTTCGGGTGCCCGGATCGCCGCTCGTCACGTCCGGGATGCGGGCCGTGCTCCTCCCATCTGATGGGCGGCCCACGAGGTACGCGAACGGGCAGCCACCGAATGGATGACCGCGCGGACCGTGCTCCGCTTCGAAAGACCGTTGTGGGGAACCCGGTCGGCGTCCGGGATTCCCGGAGTGTCTCTCGAAAGGTTCGCATCATGCGCGCACTGACCTGGCAAGGCAAAAGGGATGTCCGAGTGGAGACCGTCCCGGATCCGCGGATCGAGGAGCCGACGGACATTGTCGTACGGATCACGTCCACCGGCATCTGCGGGTCGGATCTGCACCTCTACGAGGTCCTCGGCCCCTATCTCGACCCGGGCGACATCCTCGGCCACGAGCCCATGGGAATCGTGGAGGAGGCCGGCAGCCAGGTGACATCGCTCGCCCCCGGTGACCGGGTCGTCGTCCCCTTCAACGTCTCGTGCGGGCACTGCTACATGTGCGACCGGGGGCTGTACTCCCAGTGCGAGACCACACAGGTCCGCGAGCACGGCACCGGAGCCGCGCTCTTCGGCTACACGAAGCTGTACGGACACGTGCCGGGCGGCCAGGCGGAACTGCTCCGTGTCCCGTTCGGTGACAGCCTGCCGGTCAAGGTTCCGCACGGGCCGGCGGACGACCGGTTCGTCTACCTCTCCGACGTCCTGCCGACCGCCTGGCAGGCCGTGGAGTACGCGGCGGTCCCGCCCGCCGGGTCCGTGACCGTCCTGGGGCTCGGGCCGATCGGCGCCATGGCGGCGAGGATCGCCCTGCACCGGGGTGCCGAACTCGTGGTGGGCGTCGACCTCGTACCCGAACGCCTGGCCCGCGCCGAAGCGGACGGAGTGACCACCGTCGACCTGAGCCGGCACCGCAAGGACCTCGGCGATGCCATCCGCGAACTCACCGACGGACGGGGCACCGACGCGGTGATCGACGCGGTCGGCATGGAGGCACACGGCGCGCCCATGGCGAAGGCCGCGCACAGTGCTGTGGGACTGCTGCCCGACGGCCTGGAGCAACGGCTCATGGAAACAGCGGGGTTCGACCGCCTGACCGCCTTCCGCTCGGCGATCGATGTGGTGCGCAGGGGCGGCACGATCTCGGTGTCCGGTGTGTACGGCGGAGCAGCCGACCCCCTGCCGATGCTGACCATGTTCGACAAGCAGATCCAGCTCAGGATGGGACAGGCCAACGTCAGGCGCTGGGTCGACGACATCCTTCCGCTGCTCACCGACGAGGACCCGCTCGGTGTGGACTCATTCGCCACGCACAGGCTGCCGCTCGAAGAGGGGCCGCAGGCGTACGAGACATTCCGCGACAAGCAGGAGGGCATGATCAAAGTGCTGCTGGTCCCCTGAGCGGTCACAGCAGGGTGGCGGTGACCGCACTCAGATGCTGCGGGGCGGGAGAGGACGCCGGGCCGGGCCCTGCAGCACCTTCCCCGCGATGTCGAACCTCGACCCGTGGCAGGGGCACTCCCAGGCGGTCTCCGCCTCGTTGAAGGCGACCAGGCAGCCGAGATGCGTACACCGCGCCGACACGGCATGGGCGGCGCCGTCCCCGTCGCGGTAGACGGCGCAGCGGCGCCCCCCGATCCGTACGACCGCACCTGAGCCGGGGGCGATCTCGGCGACCGAGTCGACATGGGTGGTCCGCAGCCTGTCGCCCACGAAGTGCCTGGCGACCTCGGCCTGCTGTTTCAGCAGCGACGCGCCTTCCCGGAGGGTGCTCCGCAGACGACGTGGGTCGTACAGCCCGGCCCATTCGGGTTCGGCGCCGACGAGGGCCGCGGCCAGCAACTGTCCGGCCATGGCGCCGCCGCTCATGCCCCAGCCGCCGAATCCGGTCGCCACGTACACATGGCGGGCGCCCGCATGGAAGGGGCCCACGAGAGGCACGCCGTCGCTCACGTCGTTGTCCTGGGCCGCCCACCGGTAGGCCGTGGCGTCGGCCCTGAAGTGCTCGTGCATCCACGTGTCCAGCTTCATGAACCGCTCGCCGGGTTCGCCCGTGCCGGGCGTGAAGCTCTCACCCGTGACGATGAGCAGTCGCCGGTCCCCGTCGAGCGGAGCCGTACGGACGGATCGCTTGCCCATGCCGTTTGTGATGTACATGTGTTCGGGAGCCTCGGAGGCCGGCAGGGGCGCGGCGACGACGAGTTCGCGGTGTGGTGACAGGCGCGTGAAGTGCAGGGCGCGGTCGAAGACCGGGTAGTGCGTGGCGACGACGACGTCCCGCGCGGTGACGGTGGTTCCCCGTTCGGTCCTCACGGTGCACGGACTGCCCTCGCGCAGGCCGGTCACGCGGGTTCGCTCGTGGATGACCCCGCCTCGTGCGGTGATGTTGTCCGCGAGGGCCAGCAGGTACTTGCGCGGGTGGAACTGCGCCTGCTGTGCGACGCGTACCGCCCCGGCCACGGGGAACGGCAGGTCCGTCTCCGTCACGAAAGCGGCATCGAGACCCGCTTCCGCGGCGGCCTCGGCTTCCGCCTCGAACATGGGACGTTCGTTCGGGTCGGTGGTGAAGGTCAGTGCCGACGCGGGCTCGATGTCACAGTCGATGCCGAGCGCGGCCGACAGCGACACGACGCGCTCCACCGCCGCCTGTTGTGAACGGGCGTACTGGCGCGCGCCTTCGCTCCCGCGCGTGCGGCGCAGCCGTTCGTAGACGAGAGAGTGGGCGGCGGTGAGTTTCGCGGTCGTATAGCCGCTCACGCCCGCGGCTACCCGGTCCGCTTCGAGTACGACCACGCTCCGTCCGGCCTCGGTCAGCTCCCAGGCCGTGCTCAGGCCGGCCATGCCCGCCCCGATCACCACCACATCCGCTGTGGTGTCGGCCTCCAGGGCCGGCCGGGGAGTGCCTGGTGCGGTGGCCATCCAGTAGGACTCGGCCGTGCCGGGGAGCGTGTCTCGTGTGGTCATGCACCACGTCTTCCCTCAGCGGCGGGATGGAGACGTCGCGGAGCCGTTTCTTCCCCTGACCGGCGCAGACATCAAAGACTGCTGAGGACTTGCGGTGAGAGAACTTTGATCATGGTGTTGGTCCAGCGCATCTGACGCAGCGTCCGGGGGTGGCAGGAGGAGGCCAGGGAAAGCAGGTCGGCGGCTCCGGACGCCTGAGCCACCTGAGCGAGCATCTCCCAGTGCAGTGAGTTGTACGCCGCCGCGAGATGCAGGTCGCGGAGATCGCTCAGGAGCAGTAGTCCGGGCGCGTGCCCGGGCGCGGCGGGCACGCCGCCCCAGGCGTCGTCAGGAGACGTGTCGAGGTCCGCGCCGTGGCGGCCGGACGCGTCCTGGAGACGCTGGACGTGCTCGCGCGACCATACGGCGAGATCGGCGGCGACATAGTGGATCTCATGGTCCGCGCGGTGCCGGTCCGCCACGGCCATGAGTTCTTCGGCCAGATGCCGTTCACCGCGGTGCAGCGTGTGCAGGGCGAGCCGGACGCCGTTCA
>DATCWZ010000803.1:0-4202 GCA_036566065.1 Streptomyces sp.
GCCGCCGCCGTCCTGGAATCCGTACGCGGAAAGCAGGCGGCCCCCGTCGTGCCCGTGCTGGCAGGGGCCGGGCGGCGCGATCCCGCGGACATCGCGGAGCGGATCAGGCACCTGGGCGACCTGCACGAGGCCGGGCTCGTCACGGACGACGAGTACAGCGCGAAGAAAGCCCAGCTGCTCGCGGAGCTGTAAAAGGCCGGACACGGGCTATTCGCGCGCGGCGGCCGTCGAGCTCATGTCCGGGTACCTGTCCCCCGCCACCCGGCCCGCGATCGGCTCCAGTCGCTCCAGTTCCTCGCCGGTCAGCGTCAGCCGGGTCGCGGCGACGTTCTCCAGCAGCCGGCTGCGCTTACGGGTGCCGGGGATCGGCACCACGGTCAGCCCGTGCACCTGTGCCCGTTGCTGCACCCACGCAAGCGCCACCTGCGCGGCCGTCGCGCCGTGTGCCGCCGCGATCTTGTGCACGGGTTCCAGCAGGGCGGCGTTCGCCTTGGCGTTCTCGCCGGTGAAACGCGGCTGGTACCTGCGGAAGTCGCTCTCTGTCAGCTCCTTGGCCGCGTCCGCGAACGCCCCGGTCAGAAAGCCGCGGCCGAGCGGCGAATACGGCACGACGGCCACCCCGAGCTCGGCGGCCGCGGGCACGGCGCTGCGCTCCACGTCCCGGCTGAACAGCGACCACTCCGACTGCAGCGCGGCGACCGGATGCACCGTGTACGCCTCACGCAGTTCGGCCCCAGTCACCTCGCTCAGCCCGATCTGCCTGACCTTGCCCTGGGCTACCAGTTCGCCCATCGCGCCGACCGACTCGTCGAACGGCACCAGCGGGTCGCGCCGGTGCATGTAGTAGAGGTCGATCACGTCGGTGTTCAGCCTGCGCAGGCTGGCCTCGACTGCCTGCCTGACGTACGCGGCGTCATTGCGCACCCCGCGGTAGTGGGGGTCGTCGGTCCGCTCGATGGCGAACTTCGTGGCCAGCGTGATCTCGTCGCGGTGCGCCGCGACGAACGGGGCGAGGAACGTCTCGTTGCCGCCCCGCCCGTATACGTCCGCCGTGTCGAACAGGGTGACGCCCGCCTCCAGCGCCGCCTCCAGGGTGTCCCGGGCGGCCGCCTCGTCGGTGTCCCCGTAGAACTCGCTGATGCCCATGCACCCGAGTCCCTGGACGCCGACCCGCGGGCCGCCGCTGCCCAGTTCCACGGTCGCGATCCTGCCCGTGGTGTTCTCGCTGTGGTCACTCATGTCGTCAGGACCTTTCCTGCGCCGTGCGGGCGCTCGCATAGAAATCGATCTTGAAGTCGAGTACGGAGAGGGTGCCCTGCAGTTCCGCGATGCGGGACCGGACATCGCGGCGGGTCGATTCCAGCAGCTCCTGCCGCGCCTCGAACGTGTGCTCGCCCTCGCGCAGCAGCTCCGCGTATCTGACCATGTCGGCGACCGGCATCCCGGTCAGCCTGAGCTTGCCGACGAAGCCGAGCCAGTCCAGGTCCGCGTTGGTGAACCGCCGCTGCCCGGTGTGCGAACGGCCGACCTGCGGCAGCAGCCCGATCCGCTCGTACCAGCGCAGGGTGTGCGCGGTGAGCCCGGTGAGGGCGACGACCTCACTGATGGAGTACCGGTCCTTGCCGCCGGTGTGATCTGTCCGAGTGGAAGTGCTGTCCATCACCGTCATGACTTCCACGCTAGAACCTTGGAGTGCACTCCAGGCAAGCGGAACGGGACGCGAGGTTAGGCTCGTACCATGCAGAGCCTGGCGATGATCGACAACTGGCCCGTCCCCACCGCGGCTGCCGCCGTCGTACGAGCGGACGGCACCGTCGCCGGCACGCGCGGCCCGACCGCGCACCGCTTCCCGCTCGCCTCCGTCACCAAACCTCTCGCGGCATACGCGGTGCTCGTGGCGTACGAGGAGGGCGCGGTCGACCTCGACGAACCGGCCGGTCCCGAGGGCTCCACGGTGCGCCATCTGCTCGCGCACAGCAGCGGCCTCGCCTACGACGAATACCGCGTGACCGCGCCGCCCGGCACGCGCAGGCAGTACTCCAACGCGGGCTTCGAAGCCCTCGGGGAGCACATCGCCAAGGCGACCGGGATCCCGTTCTCCGAGTATGTGCGCCAGGCCGTCTTCGAGCCACTGGGCATGGTGTCCACCACGCTGGACGGCTCACCGGCCAAGGACGGCGTCTCGACCGCGGACGACCTGGCCCGCTTCGCCGCCGAGGTCCTGGCCCCCCGCCTGCTGGACCCGCGCACGATGCTGGAGGCCCAGAGCGTGGTCCACCCCGGCCTGAGGGGCATCCTGCCCGGCTACGGCCACCAGAATCCCAACGACTGGGGCCTCGGCTTCGAGATCCGCGACTCCAAGTCGCCGCACTGGACGGGCACGATGTCCTCCCCCACGACGTTCGGCCACTTCGGCCAGGCCGGTACGTTCCTGTGGATCGACCCGGCTGCGGAAGCGGCCTGCGTCGCCCTGACCGACCGCCCCTTCGGCCCCTGGGCGATAGAGGCATGGCCCCCGTTCACAGACGCGGTCCTCGCCGAACTGGGCAGCCACTGATCAGGCATCGGCGCCTTTCCCGGCCAGGCACTCGAACCACACCGTCTTGCCGCGCCCGTCCCGGCGCGGCTCCACGCCCCAGTTGTCGGTGACCGCGGCCACCAGGACCAGCCCGCGCCCGCCCTCGTCCAGCTCGTCCCCGACCACCGCCGTCGGCAATCGCGGACAGCCGTCCGTGACCTCGACGCGTACCCGGTCGGGCTGGAGGACGATGCACGTCTGGCAGCGACGGCCGGGAACATGCCGTACGACATTGGCGATCAGCTCGGTCAGCGCCAGCTCCGCCGCGTCGACCACGTCGTGCAGCCCCCGGCCGACCAGATACAGCCGCAGGATGCGGCGCAAGTGCCGAGCCGAGTGCTCTCCCACCGCGAAGTCGGAACGGTAGGCCGCCTCCACGCCTTCGGTCCCAGGACCGGATTCGTCGTTCATGCCACCAGCGTGCAACGGGTCGATTACGCTCGGCTACGACCCGAAACGAACGCCGCACGGCGTTGCAGGCCGGAGGTGCCCAGGTGGCCAACGTCCAATCACTCGACCCCAGTGCGTCCCCGCTGGACTACTACGGCTGGGAGCTCCGTCGCCAACGAGAAGCCTGCAACCTAAAACAGGGGCAGCTCGGCGAGATCATCTTCTGCACGGGCTCCCTGATCGGTCAGATCGAGACGACGAAGAAGATCCCCACCCGCGATTTCTCCGAACGCGTGGACGCGGCGCTGGGCACGGACGGGATGTTCTCGCGTCTGGTCGGCCTGGTCCTGCGCAGCCAACTGCCGACCTGGTTCCAGCCGTACGCGGACATGGAGGCCCGCGCGACGTACATCTCCACGTACCAGGCACAGTTGGTGTACGGGCTGCTCCAGACGGAGGAGTACGCGCGGGCGGTGCTGGCCACCGGCATGCCGGACGACCTCAACGGCCTGCTCGCGGCCCGTATGGAGCGCCAGCGCATCCTGGAGCGCGAACAGCCACCGCTGGCCTGGGCGATCCTCGACGAGGCGGTACTGCACCGGCCCATCGGCGGCCCCGGGGTCATGCGGAGGCAACTCGCCCGCTTGTTGGAGTTCACGGACCACCCGTGGATGCGGATTCAGGTGCTGCCCTTCGGGCTGGGTGAACACGCGGGTCTGGCAGGGTCGTTCAACGCCCTCCGCTTCGAGAACGATCCGGAACTCGTCTACACAGAAGACGTCATCGCTGGCCACATGACGGCCAACCCGGAGACCATCAGAGAAGCCACACGCCGCTACTCTCACTTGCAGGCCGCCGCCTTGTCCATCAAGGATTCGGCGGCACTGATCACCTGCGTACTGGAGGAACGGTATGGAGACCAGCCCGGTTCTGAGGAACGCCCGGTGGCGTAAGTCGAGCTACAGCGGAAACACCGGAGGCGACTGCATCGAGGTGGCCGACGGCTGCCCCGGAGCCGTCCCCGTCCGCGACAGCAAGAACCCGGCCGGGCCCGTACTGGTCCTGAGGACGGACGCCTGGCAGGCTTTCGTGGACGGGATTCGGTAGCCCAACGAGGCGTAGGGATGGCGATGGCGCACTGGCGTAAGTCCTCGTACAGCGGAAACACCGGCGGCGAATGCGTGGAGTGTGCCGTCACTGGCGGCGCCGCCTGGCGGAAGTCGTCCCACAGCGG
>DATCWZ010000644.1:0-12643 GCA_036566065.1 Streptomyces sp.
GCCGGTACGCGTACCGGCCGCGGCCCGCCCGTATCGCCGCCCACAGCAGCGCGGCCAGCGCCCCGACGGTGAAGGCGCCCGGCCGGTCGGCGGCGCGCAGGACGAGCCAGGCCGGCAGCCCAATCCCCACCGCCTCGGTCAGAACGAGGACGGGCAGCAGTCGCTTGCCCGGTTCACGCTTCGCCCGTGGTCGGCCAGACAGTTCGCGCTGTGCCCGCGCGGTCGGGACGCCCCACAACTGTTCGAGCGGCGCCGTGCGATTCGGGTACGCCGCGGAGCGCGGGCGCGGCGCGCCTCGCAGCCCCACGGGCCCGGGTATATCCGATTCAGGTAATTCGACATGCCCCATGAGCCCCCCAGCCACAGTCGCACCCCCAAAACGGGGCGCATCCGCCGATCCTGGGACTGACGGATGCGCCCTCAACCTGCACGATATCCACACACGTGCCATTTCGCTGGAGTTCTCGTGAAGTTCAGACGCAAAGTGCGGGTGTCCTGCCGCCGGGCCGGCCATCAGTAGGCTGGGGCACACCTCCCGCCCAGCCCCGACGAACCGACGAACGGAGACCCACCATGGCCGACGAGGCGATCGGCATTGTCGGCGCCGGAATCGTCGGCCTCGCCGTTGGACGCGCCGTGGCGAACCGGCTGCCGGGTGCCCGTGTGGTGGTGCTGGACAAGGAGCCGGAGGTGGCCGTGCACCAGACCGGCCACAACTCCGGTGTGGTGCACGCCGGTATCTACTACGCGCCGGGCAGCCTCAAGGCGGACCTGTGCGTACGGGGCGTGGCCATGCTGCGCGAGTACTGCCAGGACCGGCACCTTCCGTACGCGGAGATCGGCAAGCTCGTCCTGGCCGTGCGCGAGGACGAGCTGGGCAGGATGGAGGCACTGTACGAACGGGCCGTGAGCAATCATGTGCCCGGCCTGCGAAGGGTCGCCAAGGAGGAGATCAAGGAGTTCGAGCCTCACGCCGGCGGTATCGCCGCCCTCCATTCGCCGCACACCGCGATCACCGACTACCGGGCCGTCGCCCGCGAGTTCGCCAAGGACATCGAGGCGTCCGGCGGCGAGGTGCGGCTCGGCTTCCCGGTCACCGCCGTCACCGAGCACCCCGGTGGCGTCGAGGTGGCCTCCGGGCCCGAGCGGGTCCGGTTCGACCGGCTGATCCTGTGCGCGGGCCTGCAGTCGGACTCCGTCGCCAGGCTGGCCGGGGACCGCGAGGAGCCGCGGATCGTCCCGTTCCGGGGGGAGTACATGCTCCTCAGGCCGGACAGGACGCATCTGGTGCGCGGGCTCGTCTACCCCGTGCCGGATCCCCGCTACCCCTTCCTGGGTGTGCACTTCACCCCGCGTGTCGACGGCTCGGTCGAGGTCGGCCCGAACGCGGTCCTGGCACTGGCCAGGGAGGGATACCGGTTCAGCAGTGTCTCGCCCCGGGACCTCGCCGGGCTCGCCGCCTATCCGGGTACGTGGAGAATGGCGGCCCGGCACTGGCGGACGGGCCTCAGGGAGTACCGCGGGTCGCTCTCCAGTGCGGCCTTCATGCGGGACGCGGGGCTGTACGTGCCCGGAGTCGGCGCCGCCGACGTGGTCCGTGGCGGGGCAGGCGTACGCGCCCAGGCCCTGGACCGGGACGGCACGCTCGTGGACGACTTCCGCGTACACCGGATGGGCGGCGGCAGGATCACCGCCGTCCGTAACGCGCCCTCGCCCGCAGCCACCGCCTCCATGGCGATCGCCGAACACATTCTCGATGCCGTACTGAAAGACACCGGCCGGTCATGACCCCCGCCGGTCAGGTGCCTGCCAGCACGTGCGCTGTTGGTATGAAAAAAAGGAAGAGATACGCGCCTTCCGGGCCCGCACAGGCCCTGCCCGCCCGGCGGAAGCCGCACAGTGGGCAAAGTGACTGCCCTTCAGCTATCGGTCGTCGTGCCTTGCTTCAACGAGGCCGAGGCGATCGAGACCTTTCACGCCGCGCTGCTCGCCGCCATCGAGCCCCTGGGCGACGGACTGGAGATCTGTTACGTCGATGACGGCAGCACCGACGGGACGCGCCTCCTGCTCGCCGGCCTGGCGTCGCTGGACACGCGCGTCCGGTACACCGCCTTCAGCCGGAACTTCGGCAAGGAGGCCGCCATGCTCGCCGGGCTCCGGATGTCCCGGGGCGACGCGGTCGTACTGATGGACGCCGATCTCCAGCACCCGCCCGAACTCATCCCCCGCATGCTGGAACTCCACCGGCACGGCTACGACCAGGTGGTTCCGCAGCGCGACCGCACCGGCGACGGAGTGCTGCGGGCCGCGCTCAGCCGTACGTACTACGCCGTGGTCCGCCGCTGCATGGACGTCGAAGTCGTCGACGGCTCAGGGGATTTCAGGCTGCTGTCGCGGCGGGCGGTGGACAGTGTGCTGTCCCTGCCGGAGAGCAACCGCTTCTCCAAGGGGATCTTCTCCTGGATCGGCTTCGACACCGTCGGCTTCCGGTACGTGAACAGCGAGCGCGCCGCCGGGCAGTCCAAATGGGGCAGCAGAAGGCTGCTGAACTACGGCATCGACGGCTTGCTGTCCTTCAACAACCGCCCCCTGCGCCTCGCCATCTACACCGGGCTCTGGGTCGTCGTATCGGCACTCGCCTACGCCCTCTGGACCGTCGTGCAGGTCGCGCTGGACGGAGCGGACACCCCCGGTTACGCCACCCTCCTCACCGCAGTCGTCGCGCTCAGCGGCATCCAGCTCGTCACGCTCGGCGTCATCGGCGAATACGTAGGCCGCATCTACCACGAGGCGAAACACCGCCCTCCGTATGTCGTACGGGAGACGAGCGAATCCTGCGCCGGTCCGCCGGGCGAACCGAAACCGGTCGTCCTGGGCGAGCTGAGCGACGTCACACCCGGGCGCTCGCGGACCCTGCGCCAGTTCGCCTCGTTCGTGCTGATCGGCTGCGCCAATACTGCGGTCTACCTCGGCGTCTACTACGTACTGAACCAGTGGATGCCATATCTGATCGCTCATGCGATCGGATTCGCGGTCAGTGTCGTCGGCTCGTTCCTGCTCAACTCCTACATCACGGTGGGGACGAAGCCGACCTGGCGCGGCTTCGTGCGCTTCCCCGTATCGAGCGTGGTCAACCTGGTGGCCTCGGGTGTCCTGCTCTATATCGCGGTCAGCGGCCTGGGCATCAACAAGAATCTCGCCGCCCTGGCCGCGGGCGTGATCGTCACACCGGTCTCCTTCCTGCTGGCCCGATGGGCGATCATCTCGGGCCGGCGCCCGGCCGCCCCGCGGGACCGGCCGGACGAGGCCCGCACCGAGTCGATGAGCAGGTCCGACAGCCTGTGACCCCTTCCAGCGAACGAAAGGCATGAGCGGACATGGTTGGCAGGGCCCCGGGAACAGCCGTTCCGGAACAGCCGGACGAGAAGGGCCAGCCCCAGCAGCCCGAAGCCCGGCGGCAGGCACCGCGACGGAAAAAGCACCCCTGGACAAGCCTCTGGATTTCCGCCCTGGCGCTCCCGCCCCTGGGTCTGCTCGCCGCCGCCGCCTGGTTCGGGCGCTGGGTCCGCCCCGGCGCCGACGACTGGTGCTTCCTGCCCGTCGTACGGGACAAGGGTGTCACCGGCATCATGGGAAAGTTCTACTTCGACGACAACGGACGCATCGCGAACGGACTCCTGGTCGGCGCCTACGCGAAGTTCGGTGTGGCAGGCCACCAATGGTTCGCCCTGGTCAGCGGCTTACTGACGCTGGCCGTGCTGTGGGCGGTGACGGTCATGGCGCTGCGCAGAGCGGGCCTCACGGTGCCCCGTGGGACGGCGCTCCTGACCGCCACCATGGTCACCGTGCTGTTCCTGTTCGTGACCACCAACACGTACAAGACCTTTTACTGGCCCGCCGCCTCTGTCTCGCACACCCTGCCGCCCGTGCTCGCCTGCGCCGCGGCCCTCCCGCTCCTGCGGGCGCGCTCGCGCCGGGGCAGACTCCTGGCCCTGGCCGTCGCACTCCTCGCGGGCTTGGCCATCGGCACGCTGTCGGAGGAGACCGCGGTCGTCGTACTCGTCGTCCTGTTCGCCGCCCTGCTGACCGTCCACCGCGTCCTCCCGCCACACGCCAGGCGCTACGGGCTCGCCTGGTGCGCGACGGGCCTCGCCGGGACCGCGATCGGCGCCCTCGTCCTGGTCACCTCACCGGGCTCCCAGAACAGGCGCGAGCGGTACGGTGCGCAGAACTCCGCGCTGCTGGACCCCGATTCGCTCATGGCGTCGCTGCGCGGTTTCGGAGACATCATCGTCACGGTGGCCTCCACCTGGCAGTACGTCGGAGCGGTCGCCGTGGGACTCCTGCTGGGCCTGACCGTCCGCCGCCCCGACGGACTCCCACCCCGCCCGTACGCACACTGGCCCCTGCTCGCCGTCACTGGCACACTCGCGCTGCTCGTCTCCGGATATCTCTGTACGGTCATCACGTACCCGGCCTTCGACGTACGCGTCGCCACCACCAACCGGCTCTGGAACGACTACCTGCTGCTGTACCTCGCGCTACTGGTCGGCGCGGGCCTGCTCATCGGCCAGGCCGTACGACAAATCGCCCGCCGCACCGCCCCGGTCAAGGCCCTCTGCGCCGCGCTCTGCGTCCTGGTCTGCGCCGGGCCCGCGATCTCGCTGCACCACCTGGACACCGCCATGGAAGGGCGGGCCCAGCGCTGGGACCACCAGGACCGCTGGCTGCGGGCGCAACAGGCGGCGGGCGCCGAGGTGCTCCCGTACAAACCGGTGACGGTCAGCGGGATGCTGGAACCATTCGGCAACCATGGCCGCAACCCCTGGCCCGCCGGGTGCGTCGCCGACTACTACCACCTGGAACGTGTCACCTACGCGACCAGGCTCCCCTGACACGTACGCACCCGGTCCGGCCGAGGCGCGTTCCCGGTGAACTCAGGTCCTCGCCGAGGCCGAATACCGTACGAATTGGACCGCCAGGCCGACCGTCGCGAGCACCTCGATGAGAGCAACAAGGAGCAGTGGACTGTGCGGGGCATAGGCGAGGTAAATGGCCACCGCGGCCATCGGGGCAACACAGAAAGCCAACAGATCGATACCAAGCTGAATGCGTTTCCTGGATTGTCGGTGCACGTCACTACGGTGCGCGGCTTCCCAGCCGAAAACAGCCCGTGATGTACCCGTAATCTCCCTCACCTGTGGTGCGGTTGATTCACGTATATAGCGGCCTATGGCGGTGATCTTCTCATCGTTCACCAGATAAGTCCACCCCAACAGCAGGTACACCGGGGGCAGAAGGAGTAGGTATCGTGTGCCCTCGTGCAACTGGAGTACTGCGGCAAGGACTGCGCCGCCCGCCGCGACAGTGGCGTAGATGAGATTGTCACGGAATCCGATTCGCGCTCTCTGCTCTTCTTTTATGTGCGTGTATTCGAGCAGTAACACGTCGATGCGCAGCGGTTCCTGGCCGGCAGTCATGCGACCTCTCTCCTCCGGTGCTGGGGTTCCCTTCCCTTCCTTCCCGTGGCGCATGCTGCCCACGCCCCGCCGTTGTCCCGTATATGACCGGTCGGTTACTGTGAACTACCCGGCGACGAGGGGGAGTTGTGCATGCGATCGAGCACAGAGACCGATGTCTTGATCGTTGGCGCGGGACCTGCGGGGTTAGCAGCCGCTGCCGGCCTGCGCGGCACGGGGTTACGCATGCTGGTCGTCGAGCAAGGATCGTCGCTCGTGGAACGAGACGCACACCGGTCCAGGCACCTGGCGTCCGGGGTGGGAGGAGCCGGCCTCTTCTCGGACGGGAAGTTTTCGTTCCGCCCGTCCGCGACGAGGCTGTGGGAACTCGCTCCCACGTCTGACCTGCGAAACGCCTACCTGCGGCTTACGGAAGCACTTGCGGCAGTCGGCGTCGGTGCGCCGGCGTTCGATGCCTCTCTGCCGGGGGCGGGACACGGCACACAGTGGGTCGGCAACGCCCGCCGGAAACGGTACCCCTCACTCTATGTTTCTCCGGGGAAGCGTTCCCAGTTGATCGGCAACCTCGCGTCGGTACGGGACGGCTGCAGTCTCCTGACCCGGACAAGGGCGGTCATGATCCGGCGGGACACGCATGACTGTCTGAGCGTCACGCTCCAGCGGAGCGCTCCTGGGGGGCGGCCACAGGTCGTTCGCACTCGGGCCGTCGTGCTGGCCGGCGGCAGATTCGGCCCATTGTCCGACCTCGTTTTTGATACACCCGGCTTCCCGTCCACCTTTCGACGGCTGGAACTGGGTGTTCGAGTAGAGCAACCAGCAGACGTCTTCTTCCTTGCCAAAGACCCCATGCTGGATCCAAAACTGCTGATTGATCATGAGTCGGGACGCTACAGTTGGCGCACTTTCTGCTGCTGTCGGAACGGGGAGGTGGTCGCGACGGAATTCGATGGTATGACCACGTTATCCGGGCGGGCGGACTGTCCGCCCACAGGGCGGTCGAACGTGGGTTTCAACTTACGAATCACAGACGAAGCCGAGGCAGTGGGACTATTACATGAGATGACGGCGCGCTTACGGATTCCTGTCGCTGACAACGCTTCCACGCCGCTCACTTCCCAGCCTTTGGGAGCGCTTATCGCAGATGGTGGCCCTTCGCGCGACTCCTTGCTGCACCAGCAATTCGGTGAACGCGTCGCGGGCTTATTGTGCGAAGGTCTGCGCAGGCTTCGTGCGATTGCCGGGGCGGGCTTGGACGCGGCCAGGGTCACGGGCCCCACGCTGGAGGGTGTGGGGCGCTACCCATTGGTGACCGCGGACTTGAGAGTGCCGGGCTTCCCTGTTTGGGTGGCGGGCGACAGCGGAGGACTGTTCCGCGGTGTCACGGCCGCTCTGGTCAGCGGTTTCTTTGTCTCACGACGCATCGAGCGCTATTTTCGGAGGATGGCATGTCACTGACTCAGGAGATTCCGGTAGTGTATACCGCACAATCGAAGCACAACTTCTTCTGTCGCGATGTCATCTGCGAATACGTCCTGCTGCGCGACGCCGTGCCGCTCAACCCGTTTCGGGCTTTCGACTATTTTTTGGGCGACCGGGTCGACCGCAATTATGTGCGACGCGCGAACAACAACTGCGTACGTATCGCTGACGAAATCTGGGTATTCGGTGAAATCTCCGATGGTGTCTTCCACGAGATTCAGTACGCATTGCAACTCGGGAAGAAGGTGCGGTACTTCACTCTGTCCACCAAGGCGGAAGAGATCAGCGAGCTGAATCCGCACGAAACAGTGGTGGCCGTGGAAGACGAAGTCCGGCTGACCGTCGACCTACCGGAGGAAAAAGTGCGTCAGGTGATCCTCTCGGCTGCGGGGTAGCGCGGCACGCAGGCGATCCGAGACCGACAGTTGGGGAGTTGTCGAGGAGGGCTGGATGCCGGCGAATCCGCCAAGTCTGTATATGCACTTTCTGGACCGCGAACTAGGTGACTCGGTCGGATTTTCGGCGTCATCCTCGACGTACGAGTCCGTCCTGAAAGTCATGGCGCTAGGTTTTCCTGCCACCTTTTACTGTGGGGTCTCGATCATCTGGGAAAATCCGGGACTTGACAAAGACTGTCGGAGCTTCATTGCTCTGCTCGCCGAATCCAGAATGCTGGACGCCGCAAGTCACAACAGCACAGTGGAGGAGTTCCACGAGTCGCGGCGCCGCTTGTACGCTCACGATGCTGCCCGGTACCCACTCTATTTCGACTCGAAACCCAGCAGGTTCCAGGCCATTCGCCCCACGTTGCACAAGCCCCAGGGAACCACACGGGCACTCGTGAGAATGCTCACCGAGTGGTCCGACCTCCCTGAAGGGCGGGCGCCTTCCCAATCCCGGGCGGACGATCTCAGCCATGCCAAGATGCTTGTGGGGCAGTCCATACGGGAACGGGAGGCAGAAGCTGTCACATACGCCTACTTCCAACCTTTCGTACTCCGCTCCGACGGTAGCCCCCATGACGCGGGTGTGATCCGCAGGCAGATATCCCTGGCCTACGCGTCCAACTACCTTGAGTTCGCTGCAGGAGATATACCGACTGGTATCAGAGGGTTGTCATTTTTTGATTCTACCCTGTCCACTTCCTTCCCCCTGTATGACATTGAAATTTCCAGGGAACTGCTCCATGCCATAGGGTTCAGACTGGTACTCCAACAACCCTGGCGGATCAACCAGGCTTTCTGGAGCACTTACCTGTTCCAGTTCCGGGAGACGGCAGGCTACCTTCTTTCCATCCGTATGAGGAGGACATTGGAGGGGCTGTACGAGATGCTGCCGATGCGGGTTCGCGCCTCTTCGCAGTATGTGGTGAGGAAACGGATGGTGAGTATTCTCCGAGAATCCCGCGAAGATGTTACCGAGCAACATGTGGGGCTCCAGGGAGGGGCCCAGCAAATCGAACAGGAAATCGCGAGAGCGCAGATGCGCCTTGCCCGGCTCGAAACACGTCTGCGCAGCGACGGCTATCTCGCTCCAGACCCAGCACATTCCTTTGATGTAGCCTCCCGTGTGCATTCCGTCCTGATTATGACCGCTACTTCTGTTGAAACAGAGGCCGTCATGCGGGCTTTCGCGGAGTCCACCGGAGATCGGTACACCAAAATTTTCGGAGAAACAACGACCTATTTCCGGCTTGGAACACTCGGTGGTTCAGATATTTTCCTCGTACAATCCGAGGCGGGATCAGGAGGGCCGGCGGGTAGTGCGCTCACTGCGACTGAAGCCATCAACTTCATTAAGCCCGGTGCGATCCTTGTGGTGGGAATTGCGTTCGGCGTCGACCCGGTTGAGCAAAAAATCGGCGACGTCCTTGTATCACGGCAGATGATTTCCTACGAAAGTCAGCGCATCGGCCGTGGAGGATCGACCGCAGCCGTCATCTCCAGAGGTGACCGGGCCAGCGCCTCACCCCGACTGCTCGACCGTTGCCGTACCGCAAAACTCGAATGGGACAGGTGTGCAGTACATTTCGGCCCAATTCTGTCCGGTGAGAAGCTTGTTGACAACGCTGATTACCGTGCGTTGTTGACCACACGCTTCGACGACGAGGTGGTAGGGGGAGAGATGGAGGGCGCCGGAGTCCACGCGGCGGCTCATCGTCATGGCACCGACTGGATTGTCATCAAAGCGATCAGCGACTGGGCTGACGGTGAGAAGAGTCATCACAAGGGGGAACGTCAGCGGACTGCCGCCACTAACGCGTCGGATTTCGTCATGCAAGTACTCAGGAATGGCAACGTTGTAGCGTCGTAGTGGCGTCACCCTTTCTCTTTACTGGGTGACGCTCGAGCCGGAGGCGGAACGGAGGTCGGGGGCGCGGGTGATCGCGGTCGACGGCAAGTTGGTCCGCGGATCTCGAACCGGGGCGGCCGCGGCGATCCAGCGAGCTACTGGCGGCGATGGACCACCACGGGGTGGTCCTGGCCCAGCGGCAAGGTCGCCTCCAAGGGCAACGAGACCCCTCCTGTGCACCTGTGCTGGACGGTATAGAGCCGCAGAACACGGTGTGACCGCCGATACCCTGCAGGCTCAGCACGACCACGGGGCCCCGGGCGGTCCGGACAAAGCACAGGGGTGCCTCGCACTTCCGCCAACTGCTCCTCCGCGCCGGCTAGTCATGACTCTCAACTTCCTGCAGTCACGGACTCCATGCTACGAGGAGAGGCCCGTACCGTCCCTATCGCATGCGGACCTTGATATCAGGCCCCCTTCCAGACGCCGCTGCCGGAGCCGTGTTCCAGCCGTACGGGCTCCTGGAGTATGGCGCGGGCTCCTTCCAGGTCGGCGAGCCGGGCGGCGACTGTGGCCACCGCGAGCCGTTCGGGCAGGGCGGCGGAGAATTTGAGGCCGTGCACGGCGCGGCGGTCGACGTCCGGCAGGACGAGGGCCGGGTCGCCACCGGTCTCGTGGGCGGCACGCCACATGTCGGGTGTCAGGTCCTCGCGCAGGCGTACGTAGCAGTCCGTGGGCCGCTGCACAGGATCGGCGATCGACGGCAGGGTTGCCGCGAGGGTCGCGTTCGCGCGGTAGCCGGCCCAGGTCCACCAGCGCACATCGTTGCCCTGACGGGCCACCAGTGTCGCTGCGGGGTGCACGACGCCGGGGGCTTCCTCCTCGCGCCATGCGGAAAGGCACACCTCGGCCCGGCGGGTGAGGGCAGCCGGGGGATCGGCGCCCAGAAGGACCTCGCGCATCGCACGCGTGAGTGCGTACGAGAGTCCGGCGAGCGAGCCGCTGCTCCACTTGGCGACCCCGCCGCCGTCGGCCGGTTCGACGAAGGCCCGCCTGCGGGTCCAGTCGATGAAGGTCACCTGCCAACTGCGGCCGCCGAGCAGGAGCCGACGGGGCCCCGGCCGCTCCTCGGTCAGTACCGACGGGTCCATCTGCCCGATCTCGGTGCGCCCGGACAGGACCGTGAACTGCGGGGGCGCGGTGAAGGAGGCCGTCAGTTCGATGAAGTGCCGTCGCCCGAAGCGTTTTTCCGCCTCCGGCCCGATGAACAGCAAACCGTCGTCCGCGTCGAGAAAGCCCTGCTCCACGAGATGGCGCACGATCGGTTCCGCCGAGAGGTCGAAGGGGGCCAGCCCGTTCCACTGCTCGGGCCACAACCGGTCGCCGATCCGCTGCTGTTGCAGGGCGACGGCCAGCAGTTGCTGTGCCACCAGGTGCCGTGGCTGAGGTGGTGGGGTCACCGGCTCGACCCAGTCTCTTCCCCAGAGCAGGAGCAGCGCTGCCGCCTGGAGGAGGCTGTCCTTCCTGGTGGCGAGGAACAGACAGTTGCGTGTGCTGTCCGGGCGTCGCCCCGTACGCCCGATGCGTTGCAGGAACGAGGCGACGCTGCTGGGCGAGTCGATCTGGATCACGCGGTCCAGATCACCGACGTCGATGCCCAGTTCCAGAGTGGAGGTGGACACGATGACGCAGTCGCGGGCCTCGGCGAAGGCCTGTTCGGATCTGGCTCGCTCGGTTGCCGACAGCGACGCATGCGACAGGAACACCGTGACATCGCGCTCGCGCAGCGCGGCACCCAGCTCCTCGACCTGCCGCCGGGAGTCGCAGAACACCAGCCTCTTCTCACCCCGGTGCAGCGCGGCGATGATCTTGGCGGCGTTGTCCAGGGAGCCCACGTAATCCAGCTCCACCTCGCCGGCCGGGGATGCGGGGGACGTGTCACCGCAGGACGTAACTCCGGCGGAGGTGGTGGGAGCGATGACACGGGCCGGCCGTTTTCCGGCACCGGAGCCCTGCAGCCAGGTGAGCAGCTCATCCGGATTGCCGACGGTCGCCGACAGTCCGATCCGCTGGATGGGCCGTCCGGCAACCCTCTCCAGGCGCTCCAGCACCGCGAGCAGGTGCCAGCCGCGGTCGTCGCCCGCGAACGCGTGGACCTCGTCCACGACCACCGCCCGGACACCTCCCAGAAGGTGTGCGTGATCGGTCTTCACGCCGATGAGCATGGCTTCCAACGACTCCGGCGTGGTCAGCAGGATGTCAGGCTGTTCGCTGCGAATGCGCTGCCGTTGCGACTCCCGTGTGTCACCGTGCCACAGCGCGGCACGGCGTCCGAGCCACTGGGCGTATCCGTCGATACGTGTCACAAGGTTGTTGAGCAGTGCCTTGAGCGGACACAGGTACAGCACGGACGTACCGGTCCAGCGCTGCTGCGACATGGCCGACAGGATCGGCAGACACGCGGCTTCGGTTTTTCCACCGGCAGTAGGGGCGAGGAGAACCGCGTCCTCGCCGTCCATCAACGGGCGGATCGCAGCTCGTTGCATCGGACGCAGATCGGGCCAGCCCAGTGTGTTGACCACATGATGCAGGATGACCGGGTCCAGCCGGTCCACGGGATCGCCGGACACCGCGGGCTGCGCCATCACAGGTCCAGTGCGACGTCATCGGCCGAGCGCCCGGCAGCCGCGTTGCGTTCCACGTCGTTGAGTTCGCTGCCGCTCACGGTCAATCTGTAATGTCGGCGCGGGTCGAAGTCGTCGTACTGGTCGACCCGGTCAAGGACATCGCCCACCAGCTTCTTCAGGTAGAGCCGTGGTGCCACCCCCACTTTGCCGCCGAGCGCGCCGCCCACCGCCAGGGCCAGGTCCGCGACATACGCGTCGTCCGCGAGCGTCCTGACGCGATCGGGGGCCGCCGCACCTGCCGCGTAGAGGTCGCGGATGGTTATTCCCAGGTGCACCAGCGAGTCCTGAGTGAAGCCGGGCAGTCGAAGCTGCACCGCACGCGGATTGTCGAAACGCGGGTCGGTGGTGAAGTCGGTGGCCAGGCGCTGTGCGAGCGGGGCGAGGCGCTGCACGCCCTGCTGCCCGTCGTAGAAGGCGGGGGTTCCGGTGATGACCAGATAGAGGCCGGGGAAGCGGCCCGAGTGCACCTCGTCGATGAGCTGGCGCAGGGCGTTGAGTGCCTTGTCCCGGGCGTCGGACCGTACCCGCTGGAGCGTTTCCACCTCGTCGAGCACGATGAAGAGACCCCGGTGCCCCGAGTCGCGCAGTACGGTCAACAGCCCCTGCAGAAAGCCCAGAGCACCGAAGTGGTCCAGGTCGCCGCGGACCCCGGCCGACCGCCTGGCGGCCGCCGCCACGTGCGGTTGGCCGCCCAGCCAGGCGAGC
>DATCWZ010000818.1:0-5618 GCA_036566065.1 Streptomyces sp.
CGGGCGGATGCCCCTGCATCCGCCCGCCCCGCTCGCCACCCTCCCGGATTCGGGCTGATCCCGCCTGGATAAGCGCTGGTCACGCCTCGCGCGTACCCGCGTACATCTCGTCGATGAGGTCCTTGTACGTGCTCTCGACGACCGGCCGCTTCAGCTTGAGGCTGGGGGTCAGCTCGCCGTGCTCGATGGACAGGTCGCGCGGCAGCAGCCGGAACCGCTTGATGGTCTGCCAGCGCTGCAGGCCCGCGTTGAGCTCCTTGACGTAACGCTCGATCAGCTCGACGACCTGCGGGGACGCCACCACGTCGGCGTACGATGCCCCGCTCAGGCCGTTGTCGGCCGCCCAGCCGAGGATGGTCGGCTCGTCGAGCGCGATGAGCGCCGTACAGAAGTTGCGGTCGGCGCCGTGCACCAGGATGTTGGAGACGAACGGGCACACCGCCTTGAACTGGCCCTCGACCTCGGCGGGGGCGATGTACTTGCCGCCGGACGTCTTGATCAGGTCCTTCTTGCGGTCGGTGATCCGCAGATAGCCGTCCTCGGAGAGCTCGCCGATGTCACCGGTGTGGAACCAGCCGTCGGACTCCAGCACCTCGGCGGTCTTCTCCGGCAGCTTGTGGTAACCCTCCATCAGGCCGGGGCCGCGCAGCAGGATCTCGCCGTCCTCCGCGATGCGGACCTCGGTGCCGGGGAGCGGTTTGCCAACCGTGCCGGTGCGGTATGCCTCGCCCGGGTTGACGAAGGAGGCGGCGCTGGACTCGGTGAGGCCGTAGCCCTCCAGGATGTGGATTCCGGCGCCGGCGAAGAAGAAGCCGATGTCGGGGGCGAGCGCCGCGGAGCCGGAGACACAGGCCCGCAGCCGGCCGCCGAACGCCTCGCGGATCTTGGCGAAGACGAGGGTGTCGGCGACCTTGTGTTTGGCGCCGAGCGCGAACGGCACTGAGGCCTTGCCGGTGCGGCGGAAGTTGTCCTGCGACACCTTCGCGTACTCGCGGGCCACACCGGCCGCCCACTGGAAGATCTTGTACTTGGCGCCGCCGCCGGCCCGTGCCTTGGCCGCGACGCCGTTGTAGACCTTCTCGAAGATCCGGGGAACGGCGGCCATATAGGTCGGCTGGACGACCGGGAGATTCTCGATGATCTTGTCGACGCGGCCGTCCACCGCGGTGACATGGCCGACCTCGATCTGGCCTGAGGTGAGGACCTTGCCGAACACATGGGCGAGTGGCAGCCACAGGTACTGGACATCGTCCGCGTTGATCAGCCCGGTCGCCACGGTGGCCTTGGCCATGTACGACCAGTTGTCGTGCGGCAGCCGTACGCCCTTGGGACGCCCGGTCGTACCCGAGGTGTAGATCAGGGTCGCGAGCTGGTCGGCGGTGATGGCGGCGATCCGGTCGGTGACCGCGTCCGGGTGCTCGGCCAGATGGGCGGCGCCACGGGCCTCCAGCTCGGCCAGGGTGAGGATCCAGCCTTCCGGGTCGTCCGCCGCGGGCTCGGCGCCGTCCGGGTCGATGACCACGACATGGGCGAGCTCGGGCAGCCCGGCCCGGCTTTCGCGGGCCTTCGCGAGCTGTGCGGCGTCCTCGGCGATCAGGACGCGGCTCTCGGAGTCGGCCAGGATGAAGGCGGACTCCTCGCTGTTGGTGGACGGGTAGATGGTGGTGGTCGCGGCGCCCGCGCACATCACGCCGAGGTCGGCGAGGATCCATTCGACCCGGGTCGACGAGGCGAGCGCGACGCGCTCCTCCGGCTGGACACCCAGCCCGATCAGACCGGCCGCGATGGCGTGGACGCGGGCCGATGCCTGCGCCCAGGTCAGCGACTTCCATTCATCGGGACCTTCCCCGGAGGCCGGTGGCACGGGGTAGCGGTACGCCTCCCCGTCCGGAGTGGCCGCCACGCGGTCGCTGAAGAGAATCGCCACCGACGGCGGTCGGTTATCGATCAGGGTCTGTGTGTCGCTCACGACGTCCTCCGGGCCTGCGGCATTGCTACGACCGGCTGCTTGATGCTGCTTCTCGTTCCCGCTTCATCCTGCTTGTTTAACTGGCGAGTAACCAATGAGCCGTGATCAGCGTAAGGGGCGCGGGTCCGCCGCGTAAGGGTCCGCAGGCGGCCGGTTCATAACGAACGGGCCCCTGTGCCGCAGGGTGCTGCGGCACAGGGGCCCGTTGGGCTACTCCCGGGTAGACCCGTTCGGGCGGACCCGGCGGACTGGGGCGGCCTACTTCCGGCCCTTGCTCTCGCCGGCCGAGTCGTCGGTGGACAGGACGGCGATGAACGCGTCCTGCGGCACCTCCACGTTTCCGACCATCTTCATTCGCTTCTTGCCCTCTTTCTGCTTCTCCAGCAGCTTCCGCTTACGGGAGATGTCACCGCCGTAACACTTGGCGAGGACGTCCTTGCGGATGGCGCGGACGGTCTCGCGGGCGATGACACGGGAGCCGATGGCCGCCTGGATCGGCACCTCGAAGTTCTGCCGCGGGATGAGCTTCTGCAACTTTGCGACGAGCCTTACGCCATACGCGTAAGCCTTGTCCTTGTGGGTGACCGCGGAGAAGGCGTCGACCTTGTCGCCGTGGAGCAGGATGTCGACCTTGACGAGCTGGGCGGCCGCCTCGCCGGTGGGCTCGTAGTCGAGGGACGCGTAACCGCGGGTCTTGGACTTGAGCTGGTCGAAGAAGTCGAAGACGATCTCGGCGAGCGGCAGGGTGTAGCGGATCTCGACCCGGTCCTCGGAGAGGTAGTCCATGCCGAGCAGGGTGCCGCGCCGGTTCTGGCACAGCTCCATGATCGCGCCGATGAACTCGCTGGGGGCCAGGACGGTGGCCCGTACGACCGGCTCGTACACCTTGTCGATCTTGCCCTCGGGGAACTCGCTCGGGTTGGTGACGATGTGCTCGGTGCGGTCCTCCATCACCACCCGGTAGACGACGTTGGGCGCGGTGGCGATGAGGTCGAGGCCGAACTCGCGCTCCAGCCGCTCGCGGATCACGTCGAGGTGGAGCAGGCCGAGGAAGCCGACGCGGAAGCCGAAGCCGAGCGCGGCGGAGGTCTCCGGCTCGTACACCAGCGCGGCGTCGTTGAGCTGGAGCTTGTCGAGCGCCTCGCGCAGGTCGGGGTAGTCGGAACCGTCCAGCGGGTACAGCCCGGAGAACACCATCGGCTTGGGGTCCTTGTAGCCGCCCAGCGGCTCGGTCGCCCCGTCGTTCAGGGAGGTGATGGTGTCACCGACCTTGGACTGCCGGACGTCCTTGACACCGGTGATGATGTAGCCCACTTCGCCCACGCCGATGCCGTCGGCCGAGGTCATCTCCGGGGAGGAGACCCCGATCTCCAGCAGCTCGTGGGTGGCGCCCGTCGACATCATCCTGATGCGCTCGCGCTTGTTGAGCATGCCGTCGACGACACGGACATAGGTGACGACACCGCGGTACGGGTCGTAGACCGAGTCGAAGATCATCGCGCGGGCCGCCTCGTCCGCCTTGCCGACCGGGGCGGGCACATCCCTGACCACCCGGTCCAGCAGGGCGTCCACGCCGACGCCGGTCTTGGCCGAGACCTTCAGTACGTCCTCGGGCTCGCAGCCGATGAGGCTGGCCAGCTCCTCGGAGAACTTCTCGGGCTGGGCGGCGGGCAGGTCGATCTTGTTGAGCACCGGGACGATGGTGAGGTCGTTCTCCATCGCGAGGTAGAGGTTGGCCAGCGTCTGGGCCTCAATGCCCTGCGCGGCGTCCACCAGCAGGATCGTGCCCTCGCAGGCTGCGAGCGAACGGGAGACCTCGTAGGTGAAGTCCACGTGGCCGGGCGTGTCGATCATGTTGAGGACATGGGTGGTGCCCTGGTTCTCGCCCGAGGTGGGCGCCCAGGGCAGACGTACCGCCTGGGACTTGATCGTGATGCCGCGCTCGCGCTCGATGTCCATCCGGTCGAGGTACTGGGCGCGCATCTGCCGTACGTCGACCACGCCCGTGAGCTGGAGCATCCGGTCGGCGAGCGTCGACTTGCCGTGGTCGATGTGCGCGATGATGCAGAAGTTACGGATCAGTGCCGGGTCGGTACGGCTCGGCTCGGGCACGTGGGTAGGAGTCGCGGGCACGCAGGGTCCTGATTCTTGAGACGCCGAACGCCGTGTCTCGTCTCGGGTCAATGTCGGGTCGGTCGGAGCAATACGTAACGTCCATCGTCCCACGACTGCGGGGCCGGTACCGGTTTGGGCCGGTGGGACGCGCGCTGGTACCGTGGGCAGCCGTGCCTCCTGCCCGTACGGGCGGCGTGGCGCGAACCGAAGATCCAGCGAACCTGTAGAGGCTCTTTCGTGGCGAACATCAAGTCCCAGATCAAGCGGAACAAGACGAACGAGAAGGCGCGCCTGCGCAACAAGGCCGTCAAGTCCTCGCTCAAGACCGCGATCCGCAAGGCCCGTGAGGCGGCCGCCGCCGGAGACGTCGAGAAGGCCACCTCGGCCGCCCGCGACGCCTCCCGCCAGCTCGACAAGGCCGTCTCGAAGGGTGTCATCCACAAGAACGCCGCCGCCAACAAGAAGTCGGCGCTGGCGGGCAAGGTTGCCGCCCTTCAGGGCTGAGTCCCTCTGATGTGACCGCCGGAACGGACTCAGCGGGCCCTCTCTCCCGCTCCTGACCGGCACCCCGCGCCGCACACCGAACCTGCGTTCGCCACGCGGGTGCGGCGCACACAGCGTGAAGCGTAGGCCCCGTCCGTCGTCCTCCCCAGGACGGCGGCCGGGGCCTACGCGGTTGTACAGGTACGTTCAGCGGCCGGAGCGTGCGGCAGCGGCGATGGCGACCACGGCCTTCTCCAGCGCGTAGCCGGGATCGTCGCCCCCGCCCTTCACCCCGGCGTCGGCGTCGGCGACCGCGCGCAGGGCCGCGGCCACTCCGTCAGGGGTCCAGCCGCGCATCTGCTGGCGTACCCGGTCGATCTTCCACGGCGGCATGCCCAGCTCACGGGCGAGATCTGCGGGCCTGCCGCCCCTGGCCGATGAGAGCTTGCCGATCGCCCTGACGCCCTGGGCGAGGGCACTGGTGATCAGCACAGGGGCGACCCCTGTCGACAGCGACCAGCGCAACGCCTCCAGCGCCTCCGCGGCCCGGCCCTCGACGGCGCGGTCGGCCACGGTGAAGGAGGACGCTTCGGCGCGGCCCGTGTAGTAGCGGCCGACGACGGCCTCATCGATGGTGCCGTCGATGTCGGCGGCCAGTTGGGAGACGGCGCTCGCCAGCTCCCGCAGATCGCTGCCGAGGGCGTCCACCAGCGCCTGGCACGCCTCGGGTGTGGCGGAACGCCCCAGTGTCCGGAACTCCGACCGTACGAAGGACAGCCGGTCGGCCGGTTTGGTCATCTTGGGGCAGGCCACCTCGCGCGCGCCGGCCTTGCGGGCCGCGTCGAGCAGTCCCTTGCCCTTGGCGCCGCCCGCGTGCAGGAGGACGAGGATGATCTCCTCGGCGGGCGAAGCGAGGTACGCCTTGACGTCCTTGACCGTGTCGGCGGAGAGATCCTGGGCGCCGCGCACGATCACCACCTTGCGCTCGGCGAAGAGCGAGGGGCTGGTCAGCTCGGCGAGCGTGCCGGGCTGCAACTGGTCGGAGGTGAGG
>DATCWZ010000646.1:0-2292 GCA_036566065.1 Streptomyces sp.
GGCCCCCACCGCGCGGTGGGGGCCGGCCCATACCCGTACAACTGCCTCTTCGCTGGTCCAGAAGGTCCGCGGGAGTCAGTTCGCGTACGAGGTGATGTCGCCGACCACGGCGAAGCCCAGGCCGTAGGCGCTCATCCCGCGCCCGTACGCGCCGATGTGCACGCCTTCGTGCGCCGAGCCGGCGAGCACCCAGCCGAACTCGGACTCGCGGTAGTGGAACTCCACCGGGACGCCGTCCACCGGGAGCGACAGCGTCGACCAGGGGGCCTGGTTCAGATCGTCGGCGAGCGTGAAGGCTGTCTCGGTCTGCTGCTCCAGCCAGTCGTCGCGCAGCGTGTGGTCCATCTGCGCGGGCCAGGTGTACGCGAGGAGGCCGGAGCCCGCCAGCCAGGCCGCCGAGGAGACCGTCGTGGCGTCCAGCACCCCCGTACCGTCGCCGCTGTGCCGCACCGGGCTGGCCGCCACGGTCACGACGACGGCGAAGCGCTCCTTGTTGGTGCCGGTACCCGTGCCGTAGTCGCCGCGCACCGCGGGCTCGTCGCCGTGTCCGGTGGAGCCGTGCTGCACCGTGCCGTCGGCAGCGACACCCACCTGCATCAGCCAGCGGGGGCCCGTGAACGCCTCGTCCAGCCCGTACCACGGAAACGGCGCCCGCAGATAGCCGTCGACAGTACGCCGGGTCGCCGGCACCCCCTCTGCGGTGACTGTGCTGGGCGTATCATCCGCCCCCACCCGACTCGTCGTCTCCATCTGACCGGCCGCCTCCTCGAACGTCAGTGACCGGTGCGGCCCGCCCCTCCCGGGCGCGGGCGTCCTCACAACCGGACAGATGGAGAATAGCCATCCCGTCCGGACGAGTCGGGATTGGTGGGTATCAGGTGGCGTCGGCGTCGAAGGGCGGCCGGGACCCGGCGGACGGCGGCGTCTTCTTGAACGGGTCGGGCGTGCCCGCGCCCTCCGCGGCCGAAGCGGCCGGGGTGCCGCCGGTCACGGACGGGGTGCCTGACCGGCCGTTGACCGCGTCGGCGACCTCCGAGATCTCCTTGCGCAGATCGAAGCTCTCGCGGAGCTCCTTGAGACCCAGGTCGTCGTTGCCGTTGTCCATGAGCTGCTTGCGGACGAACGTCCGGGGATTGAGGTCCTCGAACTCGAAGTCCTTGAACTGCGGTCCGAGCTCCGAGCGGATGTCTTCCTTGGCGCTCTCCGAGAACTCACGGATCTTGCGGATGGTGCGCGTGACGTCCTGGATGACCTTCGGCAGCTTCTCCGGGCCGAAGACCAGCACGGCGAGGATCACGAGCGTCAGCAGCTCGAGTGCGCCTATGTCATTGAACACCTTGCCGCTCCTCGTGTTCTCTGCTCGTTCTCCGCGTGTGTCCGGTGCGCTTCCCGCGGTTCCCGCCGTTGGCCCGCGGGGCCGGGACCGGCTCCACGGTACCTGCCGGTTCGGTCCCGACGGTACCTGGCCGGGCTCCTCAGGTGCCGCTCGCGGAGCCGAGAACCAGCGTCATGGACAGGTCTTTACCGCCCCGGGTCAGCCCGAGGTCCAGCCGGTCGCCCGGGCGGTGGGCGCGGATCCTGACGATCAGTTCCTCACCGCTGTGCACGCTCTGGCCGTCCACTTCGGTGATGACGTCGCCCGGCCTGATCCCGGCCTTGGCCCCCGGGCCGCCCGCGATGACGGCGGGTCCGCCGTCCGCGCCCTTGTCCCCGACCTTGGCCCCGTCGCCGGTGAACTCCATGTCCAGGGTGACGCCGATCACGGGGTGGGTCGCCTTGCCCGTGTTGATCAGTTCCTCGGCGACGCGCTTGCCCTGGTTGATCGGTATGGCGAAGCCGAGGCCGATGGACCCCGACTGTCCGCCGGTGGGATTGGGTCCGCTGTCGGCGGCACGGATGGCACTGTTGATGCCGATGACATGCGCCTGGGCATCGACGAGCGGACCGCCGGAGTTGCCGGGGTTGATCGCGGCGTCGGTCTGGATCACGTCGCCCAGGCCACCGATCTCGCGGTGCAGTCCCGACACGATCCCGCGCGTCACGCTGAGGCCACCTTCGAGCGCGAGCGCGTTGCCGATCGCGACGACGTCGTCACCGACCTGCACCGCGTCGGAGTCACCGAGCTTCACCGTTGGGAGCTTGTCGCCGTCGACCTTGATCACCGCGATGTCGCTGCTCGGCGCGGTGCCGAGCACCTTCGCGGTGAGCTTCGTCCCGTCGGAGAACTGCGCTTGGATGCGATCGGCGCCTTCGACGACGTGGTTGTTGGTGACGACCACCCCGTCCGGGGAG
>DATCWZ010000374.1:0-2484 GCA_036566065.1 Streptomyces sp.
GGCCCGGGTGCGCCGGGAGCACGCCTGGGCGTTCTGCGAGGAGGCGCTCACCGGCGATGTGGCGGACATCCAGGGCGGCACCACCGAGGAGGGAATCCATCTGGGGGCGATGGCGGGCACCCTCGACCTCGTACAGCGGGGCATGACCGGTCTGGAGACCCGTCAGGAAGCGCTGTGGCTCTCGCCCGCCACGCTCCCCCAGTTGTCGAAGTTCGGGATGCGGATCCGTTTCCGGCGGCACTGGAACGTGGACCTGCGCTTCCGGGCGGAGCGGCTGCGCGTCTCCGTACCGAATGTGGACGCCCCTGCGGTACGTGTCGTCCTGGACGGGGACACGTATGTCATCGAGCCGGGCACCGCCTGCTGGCTCGGTCTGCCCGGGACCTGACGGCAGCCCTCCGGGCGGGCGGCTCAGGCGGCCCGCAGCTTGCGCCAGACCGCCTTCGCCGCGTGGTGGCCCGACATGCCGTGCACACCGGGTCCCGGCGGGGTGGCCGACGAGCAGAGGAAGACCGCCGGATGCGCGGTGGCGTACGGCACCCGGGCGAGCCTGGGCCGGATCAGCGTCTGCAGTCCCGCGAACGCGCCGCACGCGATGTCGCCGCCGACGTAGTTGGCGTTGCGCGCGGCGAGTTGCGGAGGGCCCGCGACCGCGCGGGCCAGCACGAGATCGCGGAAGCCGGGGGCGAAGCGCTCGATCTGACGCTCGATCACCTGGGTGGCGTCGCCCTCCCAGTCTGCCGGGACATGTCCGTACACCCAGAAGACATGGCGGCCCTCGGGGGCGCGGGACGGGTCGACGAGGCTCGGCTGGGCGGCGATCAGGAAGGGGACGCTCGGCTCGTCGCCGTGTACGGCGGCGCGCAGCGAGGCGTCGATCTCATGTGCCGTGGGCCCGAGATGGACGGTGCCCGCGCGCCGGGCCTCCCGCGCGGTCCACGGGACCGGGCCCGACAGGGCGTAGTCGATCTTGAAGCAGGAGGCGCCGTACCGGTAGCCGCGGTAGGCGTTGCCCAGGCCCGCGATCCGGGCCAGCGCGGTGGGCGAGGTGTCGAAGACATAGGCGCGGGCGGGCGGGAGTTCGTCAAGGCGCTTGACCTCGATGCCCGTACGGATCACACCGCCCTGTTCGCGTACGTACGAGGCGAGGGCGTCGGAGATGGCCTGGGAACCGCCGCGGGGCATCGGCCAGCCCTTCTCGTGCGCGGCGAGCGCGAAGAGCAGGGCGATCCCTCCGGTGGCGAACCCGGTGGTGGGGGCGATGGCGTGCGCGGCGAGCCCGGCGATCAGGTGCCGGGCCCGCTCGCCCCGGAAGCGGCGCGCGAGCAGGGCCGCGGGCATGACCGCTTCCATGCCGAACCTGGCCCACCGGTACGGATCGCGGGGCAGCCCGTCCCACGGGGTGCGCAGGAAGTCCGCAGCCAGGGTGTCCCAGTGGCCGAGGAAGGGGGTGACGAGCCTGCGGTACGCGCCCGCGTCCCGCGCCCCGAGCGACATGGCGCTCTCCCCCAGCGACCCGGTGAGCACGGCGGCCGTGCCGTCGGTGAAGGGGTGGGCGAGCGCGAGCGGGGGCTGGAGCCACTCCAGGCCGTGCCGGGCCAGCGGCATCGCGGAAAAGGCCGGTGAGCCGATCGCCAGAGGGTGCACGGCGGAGCAGGGGTCGTGGCGGAAACCGGGCAGGGTGAGCTCCTCGGTACGCGCCCCGCCGCCCACGGTCTCGGCGGCCTCGAACACCTCCACGGAGAAGCCGCGCCGGGCCAGTTCGGCCGCGGCGGTCAGTCCGTTGGGGCCCGCCCCCACGACGACAGCATCGAGCATCGATGGCACCTTCGGACTCCTTTGTCAGCCGGACCACCCAGGATATTCGGCCCCTCGGACATCGGACCCCTGGCCGCATGTCAGCAGGGTGCCGCGATGCCCGTCCGGGTCAGGCCCCGGTGCGCAGCGCCGTCAGGATCCGCCGCGCCGTCGCCTCGTCGCGGGCGGCGGTGAACGGCAGGTCGTTGCCGCCGGCGATACGGAACGCGGCGCCGGAGAGCGTGGAATGCACACCCCCCGCCTCGCTGACCAGCAGTAGCCCCGCAGCGTGGTCCCAGGCGTACTCCCAGTTGAATGCGACGGCGTCCATGGCGCCGGTGGCGACGGCGAGATACTCCAGGCCCGCCGATCCGCAGGCGCGGGCGTCGATGCCCTCGGTGCGCAGGCCGAGAAGGGCGCGCTTCTGGGCCTCGGACGTGTAGTCGGGGTGGGACATCGCCACCCTGAGGACAGCGCCGGGCACGGGCGAGCCGCTGTGCACGGGTTCGCCGTCGAGCGCGGCGCCGCGGCCCCGTACGGCCACGGCCATCTTGCCGAGCGCCGCCGCGTACGTCCACGAGGCGAGCACCCTGCCCTGCAGGGCGAGGGCGACCAGGGTGCAGAAGTTGGGTTCGCCGCGGACGAACTGGCGGGTGCCGTCGACCGGGTCGACGATCCAGACCGGCG
>DATCWZ010000872.1:0-4964 GCA_036566065.1 Streptomyces sp.
AGGGCGCTGCGCCGCACCTCCATCGATGAACTCCCGCAGCTCCTCAATGTGTTACGGGGTGACATGTCCCTGGTAGGCCCGCGTCCTCCGCTGCCGGAAGAGGTGGCGTGCTACGACGAGCGGGAGCACAGGCGGCTGGCGGTCAGGCCAGGGCTCACCGGCCTGTGGCAGGTCAGCGGGCGCTCGGACCTGTCCTGGCAGGAAACGGTCGCGCTGGACCTCTGGTACGTCGACAACTGGTCGGTGGCCACGGACATGGGGCTCCTCGCCCGTACGGTACGCGCCGTCGCCGACGGCCGCGGGGCGTACTGAGAGCGGCGGGGGTACGCGTGCGAAGAGCCCATGGACCTGGTGCCTGTCGATACGGACCGTCAGGCGCGTGGCGCGAGCTGGCCGAGCCACCAGGCGTACGTACGGGCGATGCCGTCCCGCAGCGGGATCTGCGGGACGAAGCCGAGGGCGGCGAGCCTGGAGACGTCGAGGAGCTTGCGCGGGGTGCCGTCGGGCTTCGAGGTGTCCCAGGCGATGCGCCCGGTGAAGCCAGTGACCTCGCGGACGGTTTCGGCCAGTTCCCTGATGGTGAGGTCCTCGCCGCAGCCGATGTTGACCGGCGCGTCACCGTCGTACGACTCCAGCAGTCGCACGCAGGCCGTGGCGAGGTCGTCGACGTGCAGGAACTCGCGGCGCGGGCTGCCGGAACCCCACAGGGTCACTTCGGCCGCGCCGTCCCGCTTCGCCTCGTGGAACCGGCGGATCAGGGCGGGCAGGACATGCGAGCTCGCCAGGTCGAAGTTGTCGCCGGGGCCGTAGAGATTGGTGGGCATGGCGCTGATGTACGAGGCGCCGTACTGGCGGCGGTACGACTGGACCTGCACGATTCCGGCGATCTTGGCCAGGGCGTACGCCTCGTTGGTCGGCTCCAGCGGGCCCGTGAGCAGGGACTCCTCGCGGATGGGCTGCGGTGCGTGCTTGGGGTAGATGCAGGACGAGCCGAGGAAGAGCAGCCTCTCGGTCCCGGCGGCGTGGGCTCCGGCGATCACGCTGAGCTGGATGCGCAGGTTGTCCTCGATGAACTGCACGGGACTGGTGCTGTTGGCCATGATCCCGCCCACCTTGGCGGCGGCCAGGACGACGGCGTCGGGTTTGACGTCGCACAGGAACGCCTCGGTCGGCGCGGCCTCGCGCAGATCGAGATGCTCGCGGCCGCGGGTGATCACCTCATGGCCGTCGGCGGTGAGACGGCGGACCAGCGCCGAGCCGACGAGCCCGCGGTGGCCCGCGACGAATATGCGGGCACCGGGGCGCAGGAACGGACGGGCGTCGTCCCGGCGCGGGCCGGGGAGATCGGCGCCGGTCGGGAGATCAGCGCCAGTCGGGAGACCGGCGCCGGCAGAAAGATCAGAACCGGAGAGATCTGTCGTCATGGCTCGGATTGTGCCAGCAGCGATGCGGCCCGGCGGCCGTTTGCCGTAGAACGCTCAAATTCTGATATTTCGGTGCACCAACCGCCCAACGGGCGGCCACAGAAGGGGGATTCGTGGCAAAGACCGCACTCATCACCGGCGTCACCGGCCAGGACGGCTCATATCTGTCCGAGCTGCTGCTCGAAAAGGGGTACACCGTCCATGGGCTGATCCGCCGTTCGTCGAGTTTCAACACGGAGCGGATCGATCACATCTACCAGGGGCCTGAGCAGGAGAACCGTTCCTTCGTCCTCCATCACGCCGATCTGTCCGACGGTGTGGCGCTGGTGAACCTGCTGCGCGAGATACAGCCCGACGAGGTGTACAACCTGGGCGCGCAGTCGCATGTCCGGGTCTCCTTCGACGCCCCGTTGTACACGGGTGACGTCACGGGGCTCGGCACCATCCGGCTGCTGGAGGCGGTACGCGCCAGCGGCATCGAGACCCGGATCTACCAGGCGTCGTCGTCCGAGATGTTCGGCGCCAACCCGCCCCCGCAGAACGAACGGACCCCGTTCCATCCACGCAGCCCGTACAGCGTGGCCAAGGTCTACTCGTACTGGGCGACGGTCAACTACCGCGAGGCGTATGGCATGTTCGCCGTCAACGGCATCCTGTTCAACCATGAGTCGCCGCGCCGCGGTGAGACCTTCGTGACCCGCAAGATCACCCGGGGTGTCGCCCGGATCAGGGCCGGGCTCCAGGACCAATTACGTCTGGGCAATCTCGATGCCGTACGGGACTGGGGTTACGCCCCCGAGTACGTGGACGCGATGTGGCGGATGCTCCAGCGCGACACCCCCGACGACTATGTGGTGGCCACCGGCGAAGGCGTCAGCGTCCGGCAGTTCCTGGAGTGCGCCTTCGAGCACGCCGGCCTGGACTGGACCGAGCACGTCCGCTACGACCCCAAGTACGAGCGCCCCAGCGAGGTCGACGCGCTGATCGGTGACGCGGCCAAGGCGGAGGAACTGCTGGGCTGGAAGCCCGAGGTGACGTCGCGCGAACTGGCCCGGATCATGGTCGACGCGGACATCCGGCTGCTGGCCGACCAGCTCACCGGCGCGGCCGTGCGAGTGGACCGGTGAGCCTCCTGCCCGCCCCGCCGACGGGCACCCATGACACCCGGCAGGCGCACGCGGCGCCCGTGCCGGGGACCATCACCGGCGCCGTACCGGTGCCGTTCTCACCCCTCGGAGCTGAATCATGAACGGAACCACCGGGCAGAGAACGGGGGGACGCGGCCGTGTGCGGGCCGTATCCACCGCTCTGTGCCTGCTCGCCGGAGTCCTGACCGCGGCCGCGGCATCGGGCTCCCCCGCCGCCGGACTGACACCTCCGGTGTCGCTCACCGCGGACGACCTGAGCACCTGGCAGACCAACGGCATCGTATGGGCGATGGCCGCGACGGACGGCGTCGTCTACGCCGGCGGCACCTTCTCCACCGTACGGCCGCCGGACGCCCCGGCCGGGACGGACGAGCAGCCCGCGGCCAACTTCGCCGCGTTCGACGCCCAGACCGGCGCGCCGACCGGGTGCAGCCTGTCCTTCACGGTGTCCTCGGGGACACCCACCGTACGGGCGCTGGTCCTGTCGCCCGACAAGCGGACGCTGTACGCGGGCGGCCGGTTCGGGGCGGTGAACGGGGAAGGCGTCAGCAATATCGCGGCGATCGACACCGCGACCTGCACACCGCGCCAGGACTTCAAGCTCTCCGTGTCGGCGACGGTACGTGCGCTGTCCGTCACCGAGGACACCGTCTATCTGGGCGGTGACTTCAATACGGTGGAGGGGCAGACCCGCAACATGTTCGCCGCGGTCACCACGGGCGCCGACCTGCTGCCGTGGACCGCCAACGCCGACGAGGTCGGCCGGGCCGTCGAGGTGACACCGGACGGGCAGCACGTCGCCATCGGCGGTGACTTCTTCACCGTCAACGGCACGAGTACGCACGCCCTGGCCGTGGTGGACGCCACGACGGGCGCGGTCACCAAGAGCTATCCGGGCTTCATCCCGAACACCTCCACCACACAGGACCTGACGACGGACGCCACCGGCCTCTACACCGCCAACGAGGGCACCGGCGGCGGTGTCTTCGACGGCCGGATCGCGATCGATCTGGACGACTTCGGGCAGCGCTGGCGGGACACCTGCCTGGGGGCGACCCAGGCGCTGCTGGTGCACGAGGGCGTGCTGTACAGCGGCAGCCACGCGCACGACTGCTCCAGCATGGGCGAGTTCCCCGACCAGCCGCGCAAGCATCTGCTGGCCGAGCCTGTCGACAATCCGAAGCTGCTGCCGTGGTTCCCGGACACCAATGACGGCATCGGGGAGCCGGTGGGGCCGCGGGTGATGGCCCAGACGGACAAGGGCGGCCACCACTATCTGTGGGTCGGGGGCGAGTTCACCACGGTCAACGGGTCCGCGCAGCAGAGCCTGACCCGGTTCGCGGACGGGCCGGACACCGGGGCGCCCTGGGTGCCCAACGTCAGCCTGTCCACGCTGACTCCGGGGCAGGTCCAGGTGAACTGGCAGACCAGCTTCGACACCGATGACGGGGAGCTGACCTACCGGATCTACAAGGACGGGGCGAGCACTCCCGTATACACCACCACCGGGAACTCGCTGTTCTGGGACCGGCCGCAGCTCAGGTGGACCGACACCGGTGTGGCGCCGGGCGAGACCCACTCGTACCGCATCAGTGCGAGCGACGGCATCAACACCAGCGCGAAGTCACCGGCGCAGTCGGCCATCGTGGCCACCACGGCGGAAAGCTATCCTGCCCGGGTTCTCGCCGACGGGGCATCGCTGTACTGGCGGTACGACGAGGGCGTGTCGACGTTCGCCGCCGACGCGAGCAACGGGCTCGACAACGGGTTCCTGCGCAACTCTCCCGCCTACCGGCAGTCGCCGGGCGCGGTGGCGGGCGGCTCGACCGCGATCGGGTTCAACGGCTCCAACGAGTACGCGTACAGCAACAAGCTCCACCCGCATCCCACCCGGTTCTCGCTGGAGACCTGGATCAAGACCACCACGGACCGGGGCGGCCGGATCATCGGGTTCAGCAATTTGACGCAGCAGAACAGCCGGAACTACGACAAGCACATCTATATGCGCGATGACGGGCGGCTGGTATTCGGCGTGTACAGCGGCGGCACCCGTACGGTCACCACGCCCGCCGCCTACAACGACGGCGGCTGGCACCATGTCGTCGCCACCCAGGGCACCGGCGGCATGGCGCTGTACGTCGACGGGCAGTTGCGCGCGATGAACGTCCTCTACACGACCAACGAGGACTACCCGGGCTACTGGCGGATCGGCGGTGACAACCTGAACAGCTGGCCGAGCCGTCCGACCAGCAACTTCTTCGCCGGGCAGGTCGACGAGACCGCCGTCTACCCGATCGCGCTGAGCGCGGCGCAGGTCAGCGCGCACTACGCCCTGAGGACGGCTGAATGAGGTATCCGTTCCCGGCCGGCGCCGCCGTCGTCATCCTGGCGG
>DATCWZ010000877.1:0-4557 GCA_036566065.1 Streptomyces sp.
GCTGCCGCCGACCTGGCCTCCTTCACCCGGTCGAGCCCGAGCGCCCTGCTGGAGATCAGCGGCCCCGGCGTCTCCAAGGCCGGGACGCTGGCCGCGTGCTGCGCGGAGCGCGGCATCTCACCCGCCGAAGTGGTCGCCTTCGGGGACATGCCCAACGACGTGGAAATGCTGCGCTGGGCCGGTGTCTCGTACGCGATGGGCAACGCCCACCCGGCCGCGGTCGCCGCCGCGACCGGTGTGACCGCCACCAACAACGAGGACGGCGTCGCGGCCGTCATCGAGCGGATCCTCGCCCGACGCTGAACGCTCCCGCGCCACGCCGTCACACCTCACACCGTCACGCCGTGCTCGCTCAGCCACTCCACCGGGTCGACACTCGATCCGTAATAGGGCGTGAGCCGCACCTCGAAGTGAAGATGCGGGCCCGTCGAGTTCCCCGTCGTCCCCGACTGGGCGATCACCTGCCCGGTGCGCACCTGATCCCCCTGGTCCACGGCCACATCAGCCAGGTGCGCGTACTGCGTGAAGTAGCCGTCCGGGTGCCGCACCACGATCTGGATCCCGAACGCCCCGCCGCAGGAGACGGAGACCACCCGTCCGGCGCCCACCGAGCGCACAGGCGTACCGATGTCGACGGCGAAATCCTGGCCGGTGTGCCGTCTCGCCCAGTGCGCGCCCGCGCTCTGGTATCCCGCCGACAGCGTGTACGTCCGCACCGGCGTCACCCAGCTCCGGTCCTCGTCCTGCTCATCGGGCTGATCCAGCCGTACGGCCCCGGCGCATGTGCCCGCGGCGACGCTGCGGTCCGCCTCCTCCTGAAGCCGGGCCTGCGCCGATTCCAGCCTGACCTCGATGCCGCGTTTGACGGCGGCGAGCCGCACGGTGCGGACGTCCAGGTCATGCCAGGCGGACTTGGCCCTGCGCTCGGCGGCGGTTGTCTCCCGTACGGCGCGCCGGGCACCGTTCATCAGCCGTATCACCGCCCTGTCCGTCTTCCGGGCGAGCAGGCGGTTGCGCAGCAGCTCATCCGGGTCGTCGACCAGCAGCAACTGTGCGGTGAACACGAGACCCGCCCCGCCGGTCCGGTACTGGGAACGGGCCACCGCGCCGAGCTCGGAGCGGATGTCCTCAAGATGGCGTCGCCGACCGGTGAGGGTGCGTTCGAAGCGGGCGACCTGGGCGCGCTGTACCTCCGCAGCCCGCCTGCCGCGCTCGTACACTTCGGTGGCCTTCGCGGCCTCCGTGTACAGCCGCGCGACAGCGGCGCTCGTACTGTCGGGCGGCGTATCGACCGGATCCGGGCCAGGCAGGACCACGCGGCGGATACTGGCGGCGGTGACCAGGGACCCCCGGGAGCGCCCATCGGCGGCCGCACCGTACGGAGCCGGGGCGGCGGGCAGCACGGCCAGGACCGCCAGTGCGCACAGCAGCACCACCACCGGACACCGGTGGCAGCCGCAGCGGCACAGTGCAGCGGAACGCATCCCCGGATCGTCACCCCGTGCCGCCGTGATTCCCGGGACCGGCGAGACGTCGTACGGCCATGCGGCCTACCCCTGACCCACGCACGGCCCCCGGCCGGTCATTCCTGCGGGGTCCGGAGCGGAACCTCCCACACCACGGTGGTACCCCTGCCGTCCTCCCCGATCCCCGGGCCGAACCAGCTCGCCCCGCCCAGCGACTCCGCGCGGCGGGCCAGATTCCGCAGCCCGCTGCGCCGGCCGCCCTCCGGGATGCCCACGCCATCGTCGGCGACCGACAGCCGGACCGCGTCGCGCCCGTCCGGCAGTGTCACCGTCGCGTCGACGACCACCTCGATCAGCGAGGCTCCGGCGTGCCGGAACGCGTTGGACAGCGCCTCGCGCAGGGACGCGATGAGGTTCTTTCCGGACAGCTCACCGACGAGTGAGTCGACAGCGCCGAGGAAACGGTGCGACGGCTTGAAGCCCAGCGGCACAGCCGCCATGTTGATCTCCCGCAGCACCCGGGTCCGCAGTCCCGTCGGCACCTCGGCCGGTTCCTGCTGCAGAGCGAAGATGGCCGTACGGATCTCCTGAATGGTCACATCCAGCTCGTCGACCGCCCGCCCGACACCCGTCTGCACCTCGGGGACCACCGATCTGCGCTGTGCGCTCTCCAGCAGCATCCCGGTGGCGAAGAGCCGCTGGATGACCAGGTCATGGAGGTCCCTGGCGATCCTGTCCCGGTCCTCGTACACAGCGAGCCGCTCCCGGTCCCGCTGTGCCTCGGCCATCATCAGGGCGAGCGCGGCCTGCGAGGCGAACTGGGTGGCCAGGATCCGCTCCGTCTCCGTGAACGGTCGCTCCCCCCTGGCCCGCGGGGTTGCGAGCACACCGAGTACCCGGCCTCCGCTGTGCAGGGGCAGCAGCATGTTCGGGCCGAACTTCCTGGCCTGCCTGGTGATCATGCGGGGGTCGGTCGCCGAGTCGTCGGTGAACACCGCCTCACCGCTGAGCAGCACCCTCACCACGGGACTCTCCGCCGGGAAGATGAGTCCCATGACGGACGCCGGGTCGTCCGCGGAGACGGCGACGATCTCCAGACCGCCCTCCTTCGCGGGCAGCAGCACGATCCCCGCGGCGGAACCGGCGAGATGACGGGCGTGCTCGGCGACGACGGCGAGCGCGTCATCGGCGTCCGAGCCGGACAGGAGAGCGGTGGTGACGGCGACCGAACCGTCGATCCACCGCTCCCGCTGCCGCGCCGCCTCGTAGAGCCGGGCGTTGCCGATGGCGATGCCCGCCTCGGTGGCGAGCACCCGCAGGATGTGCAGGTCGTAGTCGTTGAACTCGGCCCCGCCGCGCTTCTCCGTCAGATAGAGGTTGCCGAAGATCTCCCCCTGGACCCGGATCGGCACCCCGAGGAACGTCCGCATACGGGGGTGTCCCGGCGGGAAACCGGCGGCTCGTGGATCCCTGGTCAGATCCGCCAGCCGGACCGGCACCGGATCGTGGATCAGCGCTCCCAGCAGCCCGTGGCGCCCGTCCGGGGGATGCCCGGTCGCCCGGGAGACCTTTTCCGAGACCCCGAAGGTGACGAAGTCGGAGAGCCCCTCGCCCGTCTCGTCGACGACCCCGATGGCCGCGTATCTGGCGTCGGCGAGTTCGGCCGCCGTCTCGCAGATGCGGTCGAGGGTCGAGTGCAGTTCGAGCCCGGAGCCGACCGACCGCATGGCTTCGAGCAACTGCGGCACGCGAGCGGTCAGCTCCGTGGACAGTCCCCGCAGCCCGCGGGCGGCCTGCGTCGCGGCTTCGATGGAGTCCTTCGGGTCCTGCTCCGGCATATCCAGAGCCTAATTAGTCCCATTTAGCAAGGAAAGTCGGATTCAGGATCAGGCCCCGGCCAAGACGGGCGTCCCGGTCAGCCCCATGGCCTGTTCCTCGCGGTCCAGCATCCTGCGCAGCGGCCCGTCCTGAGAGGCCAGTACGGCGTACGGGCCCTGCTGGACCACCCGGCCGCCATCCAGCACCAGCACCTCGTCGACAGCGTCCAGCCCGGCCAGCCGGTGCGTGATCAGCACGGTCGTACGCCCGCGGGTCGCCGCCAGCAGGTCCGCGGTCAGCATGTCCGCCGTAGCCAGGTCGAGGTGTTCGGCCGGTTCGTCGAGTACCAGCACGGGGAAGTCGGCGAGCAGGGCGCGGGCCAGTGCGAGGCGCTGCCGCTGGCCGCCGGACAGCCTGGCACCGTGTTCGCCCACCAGGGTGTCGAGCCCCTCGGGCAGCGAATCGGCCCAGGCCAGCAGCCTGGTCCGGCGCAGGACTTCGCGCAGTTCGCCATCCGTCGCGCCGGTATGGGCGAGGCGCAGGTTCTCCCGTATCGAACTGTCGAAGACATGGGCGTCCTGGGCACAGAGCCCGACGAAGGTCCGCACCGTGTCGCTCTCCAGCGCGGACGCTTCGACACCGCCCAGCCTGTACGTGCCCGCCCGCGCGTCCAGGAAGCGGAGCAGGACCTGGGCCAGCGTGGTCTTCCCGGAGCCCGACGGCCCAACGACGGCGATGCGCCGGCCGGGAACCAGCGTCAGATCGACGCCGCTCAGAGCGTCGCGCCGCGCCCCCTCGTACCGGGCTGCGAGGCCGCGTACCTCAAGCGGGAAGGCCGACCCGGGCGGGGCGGCGGGAGCAGCCGGTTCCTGTACGGGCACGGGGGCGTCCAGCACCTCGTACACCCGCTCCGCGCTCCGCCTGATCCGCCGGCGGTACTGCACCGCGAGCGGCAGCCCGGTCACGGCCTCGAAGGCGGCGAGCGGGGTGAGCACCACGACGGCGAGTTCCACGCCTGCCAGCCGCCCGTCGCCGACGGCGGTAAGCGCGACGAGTGCGACTCCGACGACGGTGAGCCCGCAGATCAGAGCCGAGATGCCGCCCCCGAGTGCCGTGGCGGCCGCCGCCCTGGAGGCGATCCGGGTGAGCGTCCCGTCCGCCTCGCGCACCCGTTCCTTACGGGCGCGCAGCGCACCGGCGACGGTGAGTTCCGCCGTACCGGCGAGAAGGTCGGTGACCCGGGTCGCCAGCACGGCCCGCGCAGGGGCGAGCC
>DATCWZ010000161.1:0-2864 GCA_036566065.1 Streptomyces sp.
CGCTCGCCCATCACCGAGCGGCTGACCCGCCATGCCCTGGTGGACCGGCTCGGCGACCGGCTCAGCGGCGGACTGATCGTGGAGAGCGCGGGCACCTGGGGACACGAGGGTGCCCCCATGGAGGCCAACGCCGAAGTCGTCCTCGCCGACTTCGGCGCCGACGCCACCGGGTTCGTCGGACGCGAACTGCTGGACGAACACGTCATCCGCGCCGACCTGGTGCTCACCGCCACCCGCGACCATCGCGCCCAGGTGATCTCCATGGGCCACTCGGCCGGTCTGCGGACCTTCACCCTCAAGGAATTCACCCGGCTGGTCAGGGCCATAGACCCGGCGACCCTGCCCGATGCCCGCGAGGAGGGCGTCGTCGAGCGGGCCAGGGCGCTGGTACGGGCCGCGGCGGCACTGCGCGGCTGGCTGCTGGCCCCCACGGCGGAGGCGGACGAGGTCTACGACCCGTACGGCGCGCCGATCACGTTCTTCCGCTCCATCGGCGACGAGATCAACCAGGCGCTCGACCCCGTGGTCACCGCGCTGACCGGCGTGGCCGCACACCGCTGACGCCCCCGGCGCCCTTATGCGCCGCCCGGCGTACGCGTATGCCCGACAGCGCGCATACACCCCCGTACGGGCCTACATTGGACCTGACGCCAGCGCACCCCTCTCCCGGTCCGGAGCCGTCAGATGCCGGTCAGCACTCCAGCCGTACCCGCCGCCGTGTCCCCGCCGCCCACCGCACTGCCCCAGGGCTACGACGCCCTGCGCGGCCAGGACCCCGAGCTGGCCGGCATCCTGCTGGACGAGGTCCGCCGCCAGTCGGACAGCCTCCAGCTCATCGCCGCCGAGAACTTCACCTCACCCGCCGTGCTCGCAGCGCTCGGCTCCCCCCTCGCCAACAAGTACGCCGAGGGTTACCCGGGTGCCCGCCACCACGGCGGTTGCGAACAGGCCGACGCCGCCGAACGCGTCGCCGTCCGCCGGGCCACCGCCCTCTTCGGCGCCGAGCACGCCAACGTCCAGCCGCACTCCGGGTCCTCCGCCGTCCTCGCCGCCTACGCGGCGCTGCTGCGCCCGGGCGACACGGTGCTCGCCATGGGGCTCCCGTACGGCGGACACCTCACCCACGGCGCGCCCGGCAACTTCTCCGGCCGCTGGTTCGAATTCACCGGCTACGGCGTCGAACCCGACAGCGGCCTCATCGACTACACCCAGGTGCGCGCCCTGGCCAGGGCGCGCGGCCCCAAGGCCATCGTCTGCGGCTCCATCTCCTATCCGCGCCACCCCGACTACGAGGAGTTCCGCGACATCGCGGACGAGGTCGGCGCCTATCTGATCGCGGACGCCGCCCACCCGATGGGCCTGATCGCCGGGGGAGCGGCGCCCAGCCCCGTCCCGTACGCGGACGTGGTGTGCGCGACGACGCACAAGGTGCTGCGCGGGCCGCGCGGCGGGATGATCCTGTGCGGCGCGGAACTGGCGGAGCGGATCGACCGGGCGGTGTTCCCGTTCACCCAGGGCGGCGCGCAGATGAACGCCGTCGCGGCCAAGGCCGTCGCGTTCGGCGAGGCGGCGACGCCCGCCTTCGCTCTGTACGCGCACCAGGTGGTCGCCCACGCCCGCGTCCTGGCGGCCGGCCTTGAGGCCGAGGGCTTCGAGATCACCACCGGCGGCACGGACACGCACATCGTCGTCGCCAACCCCGCCCCGCTGGGCATCGACGGCCGCACCGCGCGCGAACGGCTCGCCGCGGTGGGCATGGTGCTCGACACCTGCGCGCTGCCCTATGGTGATGCCCGCGGCATCCGGGTCGGCACCGCCGCCGTGACCAGTCAGGGGATGGACGACGCGGACATGGTGCGGATCGCGGCGCTGTTCGGCGCGGCGGTACGCGAGGAGGGCGCGCCCGCCCGGCTGCGGGCCCAGGTGCGTGAACTGGCGGAGGGAAATCCTCCGTATCCGGGGTAGGCGAGGCTCCGGAACCGTCACCCGGACCATGGAGTCCCCCTTCATGAGACTAGGGTGTGGGCCTGAGATGGCCGGCGATTTCTGTGGGGCAGCCCGTGCGTGATTACCTGCTGACGCTCTGTGTCACGGCCGCGGTGACCTACCTGCTGACCGGGCCTGTGCGGAAGTTCGCCATAGCGGTCGGGGCGATGCCCGCGATCCGCGCGCGAGACGTGCACCGGGAACCGACACCGCGGCTCGGCGGCATCGCCATGTTCGGCGGACTGTGCGCCGGACTGATCGTCGCGGACCATCTGTTCAATCTGAACAGCGTCTTCGAACTCTCCGACGAACCGAGGGCGCTGCTCTCCGGTGCCGCGTTGATCTGGCTGATCGGCGTCCTGGACGACAAGTTCGAGATCGACGCGCTGATCAAGCTCGGCGGACAGATGATCGCCGCCGCCGTCATGGTCATCCAGGGGCTGACGATCCTGTGGCTGCCGGTCCCCGGCGTCGGCACGGTCGCCCTCACCCAGTGGCAGGGCACCCTGCTCACGGTGGCCCTGGTCGTCATCACCATCAACGCCGTCAACTTCGTCGACGGTCTCGACGGCCTCGCGGCCGGCATGGTGTGCATCGCGTCGGCGGCGTTCTTCCTGTACACCTACCGGCTCTGGTACGGGTACGGGATCGAGGCCGCCGCCCCGGCGACGCTGTTCGCCGCGATCCTGATGGGCATGTGCCTCGGCTTCCTGCCGCACAACATGCATCCGGCCCGGATCTTCATGGGCGATTCGGGCTCGATGCTGATCGGCCTGGTGCTCGCAGCGGGCGCGATCTCGGTCACCGGGCAGGTCGACCCGGACGTGATGGAGCTCTTCGCGGGCAGCGAGCGGCAGGCGACCCACGCGATGCTGCCG
>DATCWZ010000143.1:0-3767 GCA_036566065.1 Streptomyces sp.
GCCGGCGGCGCGGACCTCGCATACTCCGGAGGCGGCTGGTCCCGCGCCTCCCTCCCGCACATCCTCGGCACCCCCGATGTGACCGGCGACTCCGTCCCCGACCTCTGGACTGTTCGCGCAGACGGTTCGGTCCGCCTGTACGCCGGAAAAACCGACGTACTCACCGGCACAGGAACAGAGATCATCACAGCCCGGTCCTACTGGAAGAACCGCATCGCCATCGGATGACCTGCCGACGCCGAGCGCCCGGACCGCTTCCTTGAGAAGGGAGGTCCGGGCGCCCTGCGCGATGACGGGATCGAGGACGAAGCCGCACCGGAACTCTCCGGTGCGGCTTCGCGCGGTGCGGATGATCACGAACGGCGTCGCAGGCCGGACCGTACAGAACTGGATCGCCGACGAGCACAGCCGCTCGACGGTGAAGAACACCAACGCCGTTCTGGTCCGCGTCATGGAGCAGGTGGTCCGTGACGGCATGATTAAGGTCAACCTCGCCCGTGTCACCGGCTGGCAAAGGCTCTACATGCAAGCCGAGGACAAACTCCTCAGCCCACGCGCGCTAGCCGTACCCGACTGGGAGACGCTCGTCCAACTGGCTGACGCTCTGTGGCTGCCTCCTACGAGCTGTACGGCGGCTGGGGAGACGTCGTCCTTTTCGCTGCGTGCACTGCCGCACGAATCGGCGAAGTGTCCGGATGCCGCGTCGGGGACATCGACACCAGCCAGTGGATCTGGACCGTGCGGCGCCAGACCGCTCCCGCCCCCGGTGACTTGACTGACAAGGGCACCAATGGCAAGCGGGCCCATAAGGTTCACGTCCTTCGTAGGATCGCCGGTCACGGATCGCTGATGGCCACCCAGCGCTACCTGCACCCGGACGTACACAAAATTACGGCCGCTGGCACAGTCAAGGACACTGGTCCCCAAGAATGATCAAGGGCCGGTTCCGGATCTCTCCGAAATCGGCCCTGACCTGCGACTCTGTCGAGTCGGGACGACAGGATTTGAACCTGCGACCCCTTGACCCCCAGTCAAGTGCGCTACCAAGCTGCGCCACGTCCCGTCGCGTTCTCCCCGGGTGTTCCGGGTGGCCCGCGCAGGACAAACATTACCTCACTCCGAGGACCGGATCGACGTCCGCGCCTGCTGGGCGCGGGTGGCCAGGGCCTCGGCCCCGCAGGTGGCGGCGAGCTTCCGCGCCCGGGCGAGCTCCTTCGTGGAGCGGATCGCCATGCCGTGGTCGAACCGGCCAGCGCGTGCTCGTACGCGGACGAGGACGCCTCCAGATGGCGTATGGCCCCGGCCAGCAGATGCTCGGCCTCCGCACGGGGCGCGAACAGCGCGACGCAGCGCAGCGCCTCACCGATCGCGGTGTCCGTGCCGAAGCGCTCCGCGTGGACGCGGGCGCGGGAGGCGAGCTGGGCGTACGGCCTTCGGCGAGCAGCAGCCTGCCGCGTACGCACGGGGCGTCGGGCAGCACCATGGCGCTGGGGTAGGGCGGGCCGAAGTCGTACTGGTCGGCGATCTGCCGGGCCTCCGCCGTACGGCCCCGGGCGAGCAGGGTGTCGATGAGCAGGCACGCGGCGTCCCAGTGAACGGGCAGCCCGCTGCCGACACGGTCGGCGAGGCGCAGCCCCTCGCGCAGGAAGTTCTCGGCCTCGGCGAGAGGGCCCCGGCGGCGGTGGACCAGACCGAGCAGGGTGTGGGCGAAGGCGAGGTGGGCGCCGCGCCAGCCGGAGATCTCGAAGGCGCGTACGGCTTCGCCGAACAGGTCCTCGGCCCGGTCGAGCCGGTCGGTGAACGAGAAGGTGATCCCGACCATGGCAGGGAGCTCGAAGCCCCATTCCGTATCGGTCCAGTCGAGCCCGCGGGCCGGGCGGCCGTCGACGAGGGCGCGTTCGCACAGGTCCACGACGAACTGACCGTTCTCGCCACGCAGCATGGCGTCGAAGGCGCGCAGGGTGATCAGGGCGCGTTCGGCGTTGTCGCGGCCCTGGAGGTGGTCCGCGTTGCGGGAGAGCCGATGGGAGCGGGCCGGGCCGTCGTCCTCGGCGGCCTGCATGCCCTCCCACAGGAAGTGCGCGGCCTGGAGCCGCATGAGGCCGGGTCCCGGCTCGGTGCGGGCGGCCTCCGCGGCAAGGGAGAGCGCCGCCTCCTTGAGCTGGTTGTTGTGGGCGAGCGCGGCGGCCAGCCGGAAGGTGGCGTCGATCCGGAGCTCCTCGCTGAGCCCCGGCCTGTCGAGGGCGTCGCGCAGGTGCTGCACCGTGGTGGGCGGTGAGCTGAGCAGGGTGGCGCAGCCCAGTTCGTACAGCACGGTCGAACGGTCCGAGGACCGTGGCGGTTCCTCCAGCGCGCGTTCGAGGCAGCGCCTGGCGGCCTCAGGGGCGCCGACGGCGAGGTGCTGGCGTGCGGCCTCGCGGAGCTGGGCGACCACTTCCTGGTCGTCGTCCGGATGCACCTCCAGCAGGTGGCGCGAGGCGGCGGCAGCACCGAGCCCCGCCCGGTTGATGGCCCAGGCGGCCTGTCCGTGGAAGGCGGTGCGGGTAGCCGGGGGGATGGAGCGGTAGACGGCGCCGGCGATCAGCGGGTGGACGAATTCCATCGGGTCGAAGCCGGTGACGATACGGGCCTCGCGCAGCCGGGCCGTGCAGTCGGCGGCCTCCGCCGGACTCATTCCGGCCAGCCGGGCGGCGAGCTCCTGGGAGATCTCGGTGCCGAGGACCGCGGCGGCCCAGGCGAACCGGTTGGCGTTGGTGCCCAGACGTTCCAGCCGGGTGACCAGCCCGGTGCCGCGGGCCGACGCGCCGAGCTCGCGCAGCTCTCCGGCCGATTCCTCGACCGGCACTAATTCCTGGTCCTGCACCTTGGCGACGAGCTCGACCGCCTCGTACGGGTTACCGCCGGTGACGGCCCACACCTCGCGGCAGAACGGGTCGTCGGCATGGTCGCCGAGCGTTGCCCGTACGAGCTCGGCGGTGGCATCCGGCGTCAGTGCGCGCAGGGCGACGCGGACCTGCGCGTTGTGCCCGCCTGCGCTGCCGTCTGCGGCGGTACGGTCGGTGGTCCAGGCCGAACCGCGTTCGGCGAATTCCCGCGGGCGGTGGGCCTGGACGACCAGGAGCGGGAGTTCGCCCAGGCGGGCGGTGAACCCGGCGAGCCAGGCGAGGGATTCGCCGTCGGCCCAGTGCGCGTCGTCGACGATGAGGACGATCGGCCGGTGGCCGAGGCGGGAGACGAGCCGGCCAACGACCCAGTCGAGGCCGTCCCTGACGCCCTGCGGGTCGGGCTGCGGGCCGGTCGGCTCGGCCAGTCCGAGCGCGGGGGCGGTGATCTCGTACCAGTCGCCGAACAGTTCCCGTATCTCGTCGCAGGGGATCCGGTCGAGGGCGGGGCCGAGCAGTTGGCGGTGCAGCGGTCGGCGGCCATCGCGCGGATCTCGTCAAGCAGCGCGGTCTTGCCGAGCCCGGCCTCGCCGCTGAAGACCAGCAGCCCGCCGGCCGCCTGCGCGCCGTACAGGGCGTCCACCGCCTGTGCCGCGGCGGCGAGTTCCGGTTCACGTTCGTACAACGGCCGGGACGGCTTCATGCCTGCCCTTCCCACAGGTGGAACTGACGGGTGCCGAGCCTAGCCGTGCGCGGGGGGCCGCGGACAGGCTTCATTCGGACCCGTGCAGGTGCGGGGCACAATTGGGGGGTGGACGAGACTCGCAGGGACCGGGACGACCAGGGCCGGGCGCGCAACGCGCGCCCCCGGGACGGGCTGGGGCG
>DATCWZ010000137.1:0-3692 GCA_036566065.1 Streptomyces sp.
CCGCCGTCCGGCGCGCCCTGGCGCGGGACGCGACCCGGGAAGCCGCCGTCATCGCGTCCGGTTTCTGCGCCGGACTGATGCCCGGCATGCACCCCGGCGACCTCGTGGTGGCCGAGGAGACCCGGGACCCCGGCGGCACCACCCCCTGCACGAACCCGGGCCCGCTCGTCGACGCGCTGGTCCGGGCACTGCCGGGACGCACCGTCCACACCGGCCCGCTGACCGGCTCCGATCATGTCGTACGGGGACCGGAGCGGGCCGGACTGCGGGCCACCGGGGCCATCGCCGTGGACATGGAGTCCGCCGCCACGCTCCGTACGGCCATACGGGTCGCGGCCCGCCCGGTTGCGGCCGTACGGGTGGTCGTGGACGCCCCCGAGCATGAGCTCATCCGTATCGGCACAGTCCGCGGTGGAATATCAGCCTTCCGTGTTCTTCGTGCCGTCCTGCCGGCTTTCCATGAATGGCACCGATCCTTGCTGCTCCCCCGGAGGTGAGCCCAGATGGCCATGCCGCTCCGTCAGTCCATCAAGGTTGCGACGTATCTCATCGAACAAAAGCTCCACAAGCGGGAGAAATTCCCGCTGATCGTCGAGCTGGAGCCCCTGTTCGCCTGCAACCTGGCGTGCGAAGGCTGTGGGAAGATCCAGCATCCTGCCGGGGTGCTCAAGCAGCGCATGCCGGTCGCCCAGGCCGTCGGGGCAGTGCTCGAATCGGGTGCCCCCATGGTGTCCATCGCGGGCGGCGAACCCCTGATGCACCCGCAGATCGACGAGATCGTACGGCAGTTGGTGGCCAGGAAGAAGTACGTCTTCCTCTGCACCAACGCCCTGCTGATGCGCAAGAAGCTGGACAAGTTCACGCCGTCCCCCTACTTCGCCTTCGCCGTGCACATCGACGGACTGCGTCAGCGGCACGACGAGTCGGTCGCCAAGGAAGGCGTGTTCGACGAGGCGGTCGCGGCGATGAAGGAGGCCAAGGCGCGCGGTTTCCGGGTCACGACCAACTCCACCTTCTTCAACACCGACACACCCCAGACGGTCATCGAAGTCCTCAACTACCTCAATGACGAACTGAAGGTCGACGAGATGATGATCTCGCCCGCCTACGCCTACGAGAAGGCACCCGACCAGGAGCACTTCCTGGGCGTCGAGCAGACCCGCGAGCTGTTCCGGAAGGCGTTCGCGGGCGGCAACAGGCGCCGCTGGCGCCTCAACCACTCCCCGCTGTTCCTGGACTTCCTGGAGGGCAAGGCCGACTTCGCGTGCACCGCGTGGGCGATCCCCAACTACTCCCTGTTCGGCTGGCAGCGGCCCTGCTACCTCATGAACGACGGATACGTGCCGACGTACCGCGAACTCATCGAGGAGACCGACTGGGACAAGTACGGCCGCGGCAAGGACCCGCGCTGCGCCAACTGCATGGCGCACTGCGGCTACGAGCCCACCGCGGTACTGGCGACCATGGGGTCGCTGAAGGAGTCCCTGCGCGCCGCGCGGGAGACCATCGGCGGGAACCGCTGAGGCCATGAGCACGGGGGGACCGGCACGCACCGGTCCTCCCGGGGGGGCCGCGGGCCGATGACCGCCGACCCGTACCGAGGGTGAGCTGGAAGAGGACCATCACAGAGGGGCCCGGGCATGACCTTGCTGGAAACCATCAAGGGACCGCAGGATCTCAAGGCGCTGAGCGGACCGGAGCTCGGCGAACTCGCCGACGACATCCGGACTTTTCTGGTCAGGGCGGTGGCCAGGACGGGCGGCCATCTCGGGCCCAACCTCGGAGTGGTGGAGCTGACCATCGCCCTGCACCGGGTCTTCGACTCGCCGTCGGACCGCGTCCTGTGGGACACCGGCCACCAGAGCTACGTACACAAGCTCCTCACCGGGCGCCAGGACTTCTCCAAGCTGCGCGGCAGGGGAGGGCTGTCCGGCTACCCCTGCCGCGAGGAGTCCGAGCACGACGTCATCGAGAACTCCCACGCCTCCGCCGTGCTGGGCTGGGCCGACGGGCTCGCCAAGGCCAACGAGGTGCTCGGCCGCCCCGGCCATGTCGTCGCGGTCATCGGGGACGGCGCCCTCACCGGCGGCATGGCCTGGGAGGCGCTCAACAACATCGCCGCCGCAATGGACCGCCCGCTCATCATCGTGGTGAACGACAACGAACGCTCGTACGCCCCGACCATCGGCGGCCTCGCCGACCACCTCGCCACCCTGCGTACCACCGACGGATACGAGCGCTTCCTGTCCTGGGGCAAGGGCGTGCTTCAGCAGACCCCGGTCATCGGACAGCCGCTGTACGAATCACTGCACGGCGCGAAGAAGGGGTTCAAGGACGCCTTCGCCCCGCAGGGCATGTTCGAGGACCTGGGACTCAAGTACGTCGGGCCGATCGACGGCCACGACACGGCGGCGGTCGAGTCCGCGCTGAACCGGGCCAAACGCTTCCACGGCCCCGTGCTCGTGCACTGCATCACCGAGAAGGGCCGCGGCTATCCGCCCGCCCTGGCCGACGACGCCGACCACTTCCATTCGGTCGGCGCGATGGACCCGCTGACCTGCGAACCGCTGGTCGTGCCCGCCGCGCCGTCCTGGACCTCCGTCTTCGGGGACGAGATCGCCGAGATCGGGGCCGCGCGGCCCGACGTCGTCGCGGTCACCGCGGCCATGCTGCACCCGGTGGGACTGACCCGGTTCGCCGAGCGGTTCCCCGACCGGGTCTGGGACGTGGGCATCGCCGAGCAGCACGCGACCGTCTCCGCAGCCGGACTCGCCACCGGCGGGCTGCACCCGGTCGTCGCCCTCTACGCGACCTTCCTGAACCGGGCCTTCGACCAGGTGCTCATGGACGTCGCGCTGCACAAGTGCGGGGTGACCTTCGTACTGGACCGGGCGGGCGTCACCGGGACCGACGGCCCCTCGCACAACGGCATGTGGGACATGTCGCTGCTCCAGGCCGTTCCCGGGCTGAGGATCGCCGCCCCGCGCGACGCCGACCGGCTGCGCGAGGAGCTGCGTGAGGCTGTCGGGGTCGACGACGCTCCGACCGTGGTCCGCTTCCCGAAGGAGTCGGTGGGCGAGCCGGTCCCGGCGATCGGCCGTATCGGCGGCATGGACGTGCTGCACCGGGACGAGGACCCCGAGGTCCTGCTGGTATCGGTCGGCGCGCTGGCCACCGTCTGCCTGCAGGCCGCGGACCTGCTGGCCGAGGCGGGCACGCGCTGCACCGTCGTCGACCCGCGCTGGGTCAAGCCCGTCGACGAGCAGTTGCCCGCGCTCGCGGCCCGCCACCGGATGGTGGCCGTCGTCGAGGACAACAGCCGTGCGGGCGGGGTCGGTTCGGCGGTCGGGCAGGCACTGCGGGACGCGGACGTGGACGTACCGCTGCGCACTTTCGGCATCCCGGAGCGGTTCCTCGCTCACGCCAAGCGCTCCGAGGTGCTGGCGGACATCGGACTCACACCGGTGGAGATCGCCGGACGGATCGGCACGGCACTCGCGCACCGGGACGCGCACCAGGCCGCGCATCAGGACACGGCGAAGGAGAACGGGGCATGAGCGAGGACGGCACCAAGGGCTTCGACCTGACGCGGCTCCTGGCGGAACGCGGCGCCGAACGCTACGAACTGCACACCCGCCATCTCAACCACCAGTTGCCGCGGATGCTGCGCACCATCGGCTTCGACAAGATGT